>NZ_JRKC01000005.1:0-189518 GCF_000800925.1 Microbacterium sp. ZOR0019
GCGGCGGGTGCCTCAGCAGCGGGCGCTTCCGGCTCGGAGGCGGATGCCGGAGCAGCACCCGAACCGACGCGGGCGAGCACGGCGCCGACGGCGACGGTCTCGTCTTCTCCGGCAACGATCTCCTGGAGCACGCCGGCGACCGGCGAGGGGATCTCGGTGTCGACCTTGTCGGTGGAGATCTCCAGAAGAGCCTCGTCGACGGCGACCTCGTCACCCACCTGCTTCAGCCAGCGGGTGACGGTGCCCTCGGTGACGCTCTCGCCCAGTTCCGGAAGCACGATGTCGGTCGCATCGCCTGCGGACGCCGACGGCGCGGACTCAGCGGCCGGGGCGGGTGTCTCCGCCGCAGGTGCGGGTGCCGCCTGCTCAGCCGGCGCGGATGCCTCGGGTGCGGCTTCGGCAGGAGCCTCTTCGGCAGCCGGGGCGGCAGCGGCCGGGGCGTCCTGGGTCGGAGCGGCACTGCTGCCGTCGCCGATGCGGGCCAGGAGGGCACCGACCTCGACGGTCTCATCCTCGGCCACGAGGATCTCCTCGATCACACCGGTGACAGGGGAGGGGATCTCGGTGTCGACCTTGTCGGTCGAGATCTCGAGCAGGCCCTCGTCCGCCTGCACGGTGTCTCCCACCTGCTTGAGCCAGCGGGTGACCGTACCCTCTGTGACGCTCTCGCCGAGAGCGGGGAGGACGACGGATGTGCTCATGACTGAGTCTCCTTCAGGAAGTTGTATGACGCTTGTCTAGCTTAGTGACTCGGGCACCGGTTGGTGCTCAGAGGGCGTGCAGGGGCTTGCCGGCAAGGGCGAGGAACGCCTCGCCGAGTGCCTCGCTCTGGGTCGGGTGCGCGTGGATGAGAGGCGCGATGTCCTCCGGATGCGCTTCCCAGGCGACGGCCAGCTGCCCCTCGGTGATGAGCTCGCCGACGCGGTCGCCGAGCAGGTGGACACCGATGACGGGGCCGTCCTTGAGGCGGACGACCTTCACGAGACCACCGGTTCCGATGATCTCGCTCTTGCCGTTCCCCGCGAGGTTGTATTCGTAGGCGACGATCGCGTCCGCGCCGTGTTCGGCCGCGGCCGCTTCCTCGGTCACGCCGACCGAGGCGACCTCAGGACTCGAGTAGGTGACCTTGGGGATCTGCGCATCCGGGATGTTCACCGGCGAGAGACCCGCGATCCGTTCGGCGACGGCGATGCCCTGCTGGAATCCGCGATGCGCGAGCTGGAGGCCGGGAACGATGTCGCCGACGGCCCAGAGCCCCGGAACACCGGTGCGCAGGTCTTCGTCGACGATCACGAAGCCACGATCGAGCGTGACGCCCGCCTCCTCGAAGCCGAGATCGGCGGTCACCGGACCACGCCCGACGGCGACGAGCAGGTAGTCGGCGGTGAACTCCTTGCCGTCTTCGAGCGTGACGGTGACGGAGGAATCGTCTTGAACCGCGCTCTGGAAGCGGGTGCCGAGGGAGTACTGGATGCCACGTCGGCGGAACGCCCTCTCCAGCCCCTTGCTGAGGGCGATGTCCTCGTTCGGGACGAGATGGGGGAGCGCCTCGATGATCGTGACCTCCGAGCCGAACGAACGCCACACGCTGGCGAACTCGACTCCGATCACGCCACCACCGAGGATGAGGACCCGCTCCGGGATGACGTCGAGGGCGAGGGCGTGCTCGCTCGTGAGGACGCGTCCGCCGATCTCGAGGCCGGGGAGCGTTCGGCTGTACGATCCGGTCGCGAGCACGACATCCGCACCGACATAGACGTCGTCGCCGACGCTCACGCTGCGGTCCGGGTTCAGGCGACCGAGTCCGGCGACCGTGGTGATGCCGCGAGCCTTGATGAGTCCCTCGAGGCCCTTGAACTTCTTGGCGACGATCCCCTCGCGGTACGTGCGGACGCCTGCCGGGTCGACGCCTTCCAGCGTGGCGGTCACGCCGACGGAAGCGGCATCGCGCACGTGCTCGGCGACCTCTGCCGCGTGCAGCAGGGCCTTGGTGGGGATGCACCCGCGGTGCAGGCAGGTCCCACCGACCTTGTCCTTCTCGATCAGCGCGACGGACTTGCCGAGTTCACTCGCGCGCAACGCCGCGGCGTATCCGCCGCTTCCGCCGCCCAGGACGACGATGTCGAAGGTGTGGGTTGTCATAGGTCATGCCTCCTTGTGGGATGCTTCGGCGAAGGCGACGATCGATCGGACCATCGCTCCGGTGGGGCCCTTCTCCGTGAAGCCGTACGGGGCGCCGGCATGTTCGCCGGATCCCGCGATGTCGAGGTGCACCCAGGGGATGCGGGGGGCGTCCTCAGCGTCCGAGGTGCGCCCGACGAAGCGCCGCAGGAACAGGCCTGCATAGGAGGCGCCGCCCATCCGGTCGCTCATGTTCGCGTTCTGCAGGTCGGCGATGGGGGACTCGAGCGACTCCTCCATGTAGTCCGGCAGCGGCATGTGCCAGGCGGGCTCGTCGACCTGGGCGGTTGCCGAGATGAAGGACGAGACCGTCTCGACGTCGCCGAAGACTCCGGTGTGCCGGTGGCCGAGTGCGGCGACGATGGCGCCCGTGAGGGTCGCCACATCGATGATGACGTCCGGATTCTCGCGGCTCGCGGCCACGAGGCCGTCTGCGAGGACGAGCCGTCCCTCGGCGTCGGTGTTCTGGACCTCCACCGTGGTGCCGTCGAGGATGCGGATGACGTCGCCGGGGCGCAACGCACGACCCGAGGGCATGTTGTCGGTGATGCAGAGCCACGCGGTCACGTGGACGGGGAGGCCGAGTGCGGCGATCGCCCGGATCGCGGCGAGGGACGTCGCGGCGCCCGCCATGTCGAACTTCATGCCGACCATCGAGGCCGCGGGCTTCAGGGACAAGCCCCCGGTGTCGAACGTGATGCCCTTGCCGACGAGCGCGATGTGTCGCACAGCGTCAGCGGGGGAGTAGTCGAGGCGAACGAGACGCGGCGGTCGGTCGGAGCCCTGTCCCACGCCCAGGATGCCGCCGAAGCCCTGCTCGGCGAGAGCCTTCTCGTCGAAGATCTCGACCGTGACATCGAGGTCGGCGACGCTGTCAGCCGCGCTCTGAGCGAGTTGCGCGGGGCTCTGCCACTCGGCGGGCACGTTCACGAGGTCCTTGATGAGCGCGACCGCCTCGCCGATGACCTGGGCGTGCGCGACGTCTTCATCGTCGAGCGCGGCGTGCAGAGTGATCTCGCCGGCGCGCGTCTTGCCCTTCTCGGTGCGGTAGCCGTCGAACTTGTGTCCACCGAGCACAGCACCCTCTGCGGCTGCCGGGGCGAAGCCCTCGAGCCCGTCGGCGAGGGCGACCGCGACGTGCTCGAAGCTGGTGAGCGTGCGCAGCGCCGTTCCAGCCGCATTGCGCACCGCCGCGGCATCCGGCGTGCTGCCGGCGCCGACGACGGCGAACGGCAGGGAGGTCACCTCGGGGGCATACACGCGGGTGAAGGATCCGGCGGAGCCGGTGAATCCGACACCGGCCAAGGCATCCGCGAGGCCGGGATAACCGGCCAGTGATTCCGCCGACTCGGGGAGAGCGGCGACGACGAGCACTGCGGCATCTGCAGCGCTTCCGGGGAACTGAGCGGTGGTGTGCGAGAGCACGGGAAGCGTCATGTCTCCATCCTAGGATCTCCGCCGGTGCGGGGAGTCGCGCGCCGGGTGGGTGTGTTCGCTCTCAGCGAGACGGCTCGGGGCCCGGCACCGGGACCTGCTCGTAGCATGGACACATGCCCTTCTCCGGAGAGATCCACGAACGCGTCGCGAATGCGCCGACCGTGCCGCACGGCCTGCCACTGGTGCTGCTTCTCACCGGCTTCACCGACGCGGGGAGTGCAGTCTCCGGGCTCATCGACCACCTGCGTGAGACAGCCTCTCCTGAGCCCGTCGTGGTCTTCGACAACGATGCCCTTCTCGACTACCGCGCGCGGCGGCCGGTGATCTCGTTCGATCAGGACCATCTCACCGAGTTCAAGCCATCGCGGCTCGAGCTGTCGCTCGCGACGGACGCGCTCGGTCGTCCTTTCCTGCTCCTCGCCGGCTACGAGCCTGACTTCGCCTGGAACCGCTTCGCGGACACCGTCCTCGCGCTGGCTGCGGAGTTCGAGGTCTCCGGGTTCCACTGGGTCCATTCGATCGCCATGCCGGTTCCGCACACGCGACCCATCGGTACGACGGTCAGCGGCAATCGTCGGGAGCTCATCGTCGCGCACTCCGTCTGGCGTCCGCGCACCCAGGTGCCGGCGACGGCAGGGCACCTGCTCGAGTTCCGTTTCGTCGAGCGCGGCGACCGCGCCGTCGGTTTCGTGCTGCTGGTCCCGCACTACCTCGCCGAGACGGAGAACCCGGATGCGGTGATCGCCGCCGCCGAGCGTCTGATGGCCTCGACGGGGCTCGTGCTGATGCTGGACGAGGTGCAGGAGCGTCGCGAAGACTACGTGGCCCGTGTCGACGAACAGGTCGCCGGGAACGATGAGCTCCAGCAGATGGTCCACAACCTCGAGCGCCGATACGACGCGTACATGGCGGGTCGGAACCCCGACGACGACTCGTACGACGAGGGCGGGTTCAGCGAGCGCGATCTTCCCAGCGCCGACGAACTGGCTGCGGAACTGGAGCGCTATCTCGCCTCCCGTCCCTCCGGCGACGAGGACAAGCCCGGCCGCGCCTGAGTCCGTTCGGGGAGAACTTCGCCGGAATGCGCCTGCATCGCCACACGTGTGCGATACTAGGACTCTGACCCGTTGTCAATCGGCGTTTTCGAGCGCTGGACTTGACAAGGGTCTTACTAGTGTCCGAAATGTCCCGGGGTGAGAGATTCGCCCCGTGAAAGGCGAAACGTGACTCCTGCCACGACGAAGAACACCCGGACGAAGAAGGCTGCCGCTGAGACCGCCGTCGACGCCCAGGTCGAGGCCGAAGCGTCTGAGAAGCCCGCGCCCTTGAGCGCTGCCAAGCGCGCTGCTGCCAAGCGCGCCCCGGTCAAGAAGAAGAAGTCCGACGACGTCGTCGAAGAAGACGAGGCCCCTGTCGTCGCTGCGGAGGACGCCGACGAAGAGGACGAGGACTCCAAGCCGAAGTTCACCGAGCCGCTGCCGACCGGCGCGATCGTCATCTCGTCCAACGACGACGAAGACGTGCCGGTCTACTCGACGCAGATCACCGGCGCCACGGCTGACCCGGTCAAGGACTACCTGAAGCAGATCGGTAAGGTCGCTCTGCTGAACGCCGCCGAAGAGGTCGAGCTCGCGATGCGCATCGAAGCCGGTCTCTTCGCCGAGGAGAAGCTGTCAGCGATGACGCCGGCCGAGAAGACGAGTCAGCTCGGTCTCGACCTGCAGTGGGTCGCCCGCGACGGTCAGCGCGCGAAGAGTCACCTGCTCGGAGCGAACCTCCGACTCGTCGTCTCGCTCGCGAAGCGCTACACGGGCCGCGGCATGCAGTTCCTGGACCTGATCCAGGAGGGCAACCTCGGTCTCATCCGCGCGGTCGAGAAGTTCGACTACACCAAGGGCTTCAAGTTCTCGACGTACGCCACCTGGTGGATCCGTCAGGCGATCACGCGCGCGATGGCCGACCAGGCCCGCACGATCCGTATCCCGGTGCACATGGTCGAGGTCATCAACAAGCTCGCCCGCGTGCAGCGTCAGATGCTCCAGGACCTCGGACGCGAGCCCACCCCCGAAGAGCTCAGCCGTGAGCTCGACATGACGCCCGAGAAGGTCGTCGAGGTCCAGAAGTACGGCCGCGAGCCGATCTCGCTGCACACGCCGCTCGGTGAGGACGGCGACAGCGAGTTCGGTGATCTCATCGAAGACACCGAGGCCGTCGTGCCGGCGGATGCCGTGGGCTTCACCATGCTGCAGCGCCAGCTCGAGCAGCTCCTGGACTCGCTGTCCGAGCGCGAAGCCGGTGTGATCCGCATGCGCTTCGGCCTGGGCGACGGTCAGCCGAAGACCCTCGACCAGATCGGCGACACGTTCGGGGTGACGCGCGAGCGCATCCGTCAGATCGAGTCGAAGACCATGGCGAAGCTCCGGCACCCGAGCCGCTCGCAGTCGCTGCGGGACTACCTCGAATGAGCCAGGCGAACGACGGCAAGGCACTCGAGACGAGTGTCGACGGCACGAGCTATGCGCGTATCCCGCTGCGCACCCGCGTGGTCATGCCCGAGGACGACCTCGACGCGATCATCACGGAGTATGCGAAGGATGCGGTGCAGCCGGGCGACCTGCTGTTCGTGACCGAGAAGATCGTGGCGATCACCCAGGGGCGGTCGTACCGTCTCGACGAGATCAAGCCGCGCAAGCTCGCGCTCTTCCTCTCGAAGTACGTCACGCGCACGCCGTACGGGATCGGACTCGGTATGCCCGAGACGATGGAGATGGCGCTCCGCGAATGCGGCACGCCCCGAATCCTGTTCGCGTCCGCCGTGGCCGCCGTCACCAAAGCGTTCGGTCGCCGTGGTGACTTCTACCGCATCGCGGGTGACAAGGCGCGTGCCATCGACGGTCCCACCAAGCACACGATCCCGCCCTACAACGAGGCGGTCGTGCTCGGACCCAAGGACCCGGATGGCGTCGCCGCTCGGCTGAAGGCGTTGATCGGTGGCCAGGCAGAGGTCGCCGTCGTCGACATCAATGACCTGGGTGGCAACATCCTCGGCTCGACGCTCGACAAGAACGGTGAGCACCGTCTCGTGAAGATCCTCGGTGACAACCCGCTCGGTCAGGGACTGGAGTCCACGCCGCTCGGGATCGTCCGCGCGGTCTGACCCGCTCAGATCTAAGAAGAAGGCCCCGGATGCGCAGAGCATCCGGGGCCTTCTTCGTTTCCTCAGAAGCCGATGACCTCGCGGTAGCGCGGCTTGTGGCCGGTGCGGATGCCGGTCACGCTGGGCTTGTTCTCGTACACTCCGGCTCCCCAGTTGCCCTCGACGAGCACGGGGCCGTCGGGGGAGACCACGATGTCCCAGCCCACGTACTGCACCTGCGGCACGACGCGCGCGACGTCGTCGATGAAGGCTCGAACCTCCTCCATGTACGGCAGCTGGAAGTCGGCGATGCGGAAGCCGGAATCCGGATGCGTCTCGTGCACATGTCCGTGGGAGTCGTACCCGGCGCCGATCGCGTGCCCGTTCTGGTCGAGCATCGTGTAGAAGCCGCCGAAGGTCATCTGGTCGCTGACAGCGCCACGGCCGAACTTCTGCGCGATCGCGAGGATGTGCGCTTTCTCACCGTCGAAGAAGGCGGTGATGCGCGTCGTGTTCACGGTGCCGGGGCAGACGGCGGCCAGGGCGTCGTGCTGCCGGATCACCTCTTCGATGAGGAGCTCGCCGCGGTCCAGCAGTCCGCGATGGAACTCGTCCCAGTCGTCGATGTCCGCCGCGTGATAGCGATGCACACCGGTTCCCGCCTGCCCGACCGGCTCCTTCGTGACGATCGTGCCGAGGCGCTCGGTCAGCTCGCGCACCGCGTCGGCGTTGCCTTCCTCGACCGTCATCCACTCGCGTTTCAGGAAGGGGGAGAACTGCTTGTCGAACTCGACCTTGTCCTGGAAGATCCAGCGGTAGTCAGGGTGGTCGAATCGCTGCGAGAGCTGGTTCGACACGGGGTGGGTCATGTAGGTCTCGCGCTCCGCCTTGGTGAGCATGGCGAAGTCGTAGTCGATGTAGTCCTGGAACCCGACGTTGTGCCGGGCCGCGGACCAGAGCATGTCGACGACGATGGCAGGGACGGCCTTGTGGTGCTGTTCCGATGCCTCCTTGGCCCGTTCCACCACCGATCCGACGTCGATGCGGCGAGCACGTCCCAGCAGGTAGCGGATGCGGGGCGCGAGGGAAAGACGAGACATATGGCTCCAGGGTCGGGGTCCCCACCAGTCTACGGGGGACTCGGAGGTCCACCTGGGAGGCGGAAGCTAGGGTGGAGGACGTGTGTGAGACGACTTCCAGCGCCCTACCTTCCGCGATGATCTCCCGCTCGGCGCTGGCGGCAGGGGCGTCGGCGGCAGTGCGCGCAGGCGGACATGTCGCGGATCTGCGACGCGATGCCTGGGGCCACGGAATCCTCGCCGTCGCGCAGGCGGTGACCGCCGCCGGCGCCGAACGGGTGCTGGTCGATTCCGTCGGTGAGATCGAGGCGCTGCGGTTGGAGGGAATCGTCGGGGTGACCTCGGATGAGGCGGATATCGACCCGACTCTGCTCTACGGGCTGCCGGACGAGCAGGGAGTCCTCTCGACGCAGCCGGTGATGCGCCTCAGCGGCCGAGTGATGTCCACCAAACGCTTGCGCGCCGGGGATGCGGTGTCGTACGGATACACCTACCGTGCGCCCGCGGAGACCACCGTGGCGTTGGTGACGGGCGGTTATGCGCAAGGGATCGTCCGTGCTCTCGGGAATCACGCACACGTCGACGTCGCCGGGACGGCGCGACCCATCATCGGACGGGTCGCGATGGATGTCTGCGTCGTGGACCTGGAAGGCCCGGAGAGCGACATCGCGCCCGGATCGGAGGTCACCTATTTCGGTGGGTGGGGCGCGGCCAGGGCCGGAGTCGCCCGATGGAGCGCGATCACCGGGCTGACGGCGGCGGAACTCGTCACGGTCGCGGGCGCGCACGCTGTGCGGGGGTGGGAGGCATGACCCGCCCGCAGCTGCGGATCCGCAGTGACGTCTTCCGCGCGAACGTCGAAGCCGTTCAGGCGCGGATCGCACCGTCGACCCTCATGCTCGTGCTCAAGGACGATGCCTACGGCCACGGGCTCGCGTGGGCGGTCGAGGCCGCGTCGAAGGCGGGCGTCGACTGGTTCGGGAGCTACGACATCGCGGGCGGCTCAGAGGTTCGGCGCGTCGTCGGAGGAGACGCGCGCATCTTCGCCTGGGCTACCTCGACGGACGCGGAGGTCGATGACGCTCTGCTGCACCGCATCGATCTCGGAGTCGGCACTGCCGAGTATCTGCGACGGATCATCGCCCGCGCGGAGGCGCTGGGCGCACGGGCGCGCGTGCACCTCAAGATCGACACGGGCCTGCACCGCAACGGCATACTCCCAGAGGACTGGGCCGACGTCGTCTCCGAGGCCAGGGCCGCGGAGGCCGCAGGACTCCTCGAATTGGAGGGGGTCTGGAGCCACATCGCTGAGGCGAGCGATGCGGAGGACGACGAGGCGCAGGCAGTGTTCCTGGACGCCGTGCGAGTGGTGGGGGAGTCGGGTCCGGTTCCGCGCGCATTGCACCTGACCGCGTCGGCGGCATCCTGGTGGCGACCGGAGCTGCGTGGCTCGGTCTCGCGCATCGGAGCGTTCTGCTACGGCATCCGATCCGCGGACGGCCCGGACCTCGAGGGTGTGCGACCTGCAGCAAGCCTCGTCGCGACGGTCGTCGAGGTCGACGGTGATGATGCCGTGATTGCGATCGGCAGCTTCGACGGTCTCCCGTCGACCTTGGGCGGAGCGAGCGTGGGGACTCCCGGTGGAGCCCGAGTGCTCACCGCCATGGGTCAGACGACGTCGATCGTCGACCGCTGGCCGGGAGCCCGGGTCGGCGACGAAGTGACGCTGTTCGGCGCGGGCGAATCCGGGGAGTCTTCCGCGACCACGCTCGCCGAGCGGATCGACACGGTCGGCGAAGAGATCCTCACCCGGCTCACCGCGCGAGTGCGCAGGGTCGTGATCGACTGACCGCTGGCCCGTCGAGCGTGATCAGACGGCTTCGATGAGACGCGCGGTCTCGTCGTGCCAGCTGGTGGCGACGCTGCGGAGCTTCTCTTCGTACTTGCGGCCGTGGTGGGCGCAGAACAGGAGCTCGGAGCCGTTCACCTCGGCGGCGATGTACGCCTGCGCACCGCAGGAATCGCAACGATCCATGGCGGTCAGGCGGAACTCGACGGTGGAGGTGTCACGTTCGGTCGTTGCGTTCATCTCGGTGCCTCCTCGGGTGTCGGCTTCGCTTCGTGATTTGGTCAATACAACCACGCGGTACCTGTGTGCATGCCCGGTTTGCGGCGTGTTTCGCTCAGCGCGTACGCGTGCGCCTCGGACTCGCTCCTCGTGGGGAGTGTCGGCACCCCGAGCGGAGGTGGCGAGAATAGACTCGGAGATTGTGAATGCCGAGTATTCTGCCCACCATCTCCAGGTGCTTGAGGGGCTCGAGGCTGTCCGCAAACGCCCGGGTATGTACATCGGGTCGAACGGCTCCCCGGGTCTCATGCACTGCCTCTGGGAGATCATCGACAACTCCGTCGACGAAGCGGTGGCGGGCAACGGCTCGAAGATCGACATCATCCTGCACAGCGACGGCAGTGTGGAGGTGCACGACCGCGGGCGCGGAATCCCCGTCGACGTCGAACCCCGGACCGGTCTGAGCGGTGTCGAGGTCGTCTACACGAAGCTGCACGCGGGTGGGAAGTTCGGAGGTGGCTCGTACGCTGCGTCCGGTGGTCTGCATGGCGTCGGTGCCTCGGTGGTGAATGCGCTCTCCGAGCGGCTCGACGTCGAGGTCGACCGCGGTGGCAAGACCTATGCGATGTCCTTCCACCGCGGCGAACCGGGCATCTTCACGGACTCCGGCGAGAAGCGTCCTGACGCGCCGTTCACTCCCTTCGAGGAGAAGAGCGAGCTGCGGGTCGTGGGCAAGGCGCCACGAGGGGTCACCGGCACGCGTGTCCGTTACTGGGCGGATCGTCAGATCTTCACGAAGGACGCAGCGTTCCAACTCGCTGAGCTCGAGACCCGTGCGCGGCAGACCGCCTTCCTCGTTCCCGGTCTCGAGATCGTGGTGAAGGATGAGCGCGCCGTCGCCGTCCCCGAGCTCTCGAACGTCACCGAGGACGAGGGCGCCGGGCCCGTCGCCGCCCCCGTGCCCGTGGAGACCTCGTACCTCTATGAGGGCGGTATCTCCGAGTTCGTCGACTACCTGGCGATCGACCCTCCGGTGACCGACACCTGGCGCATCCAGGGAGAAGGCACGTTCAAGGAGACCGTCCCGGTGCTCCAGGCGGACGGTCACATGATCGCCACCGAGGTCGAGCGTGTCTGCGCGGTCGACATCGCGCTGCGCTGGGGAACCGGCTACGACACCCGGGTCCGCTCGTTCGTCAACATCATCGCGACGCCCAAGGGCGGAACCCACCAGCAGGGCTTCGAACAGGAACTCCTCAAGGTCCTCCGGACCCAGGTCGAGCAGAACGCCCGTCGCCTCAAGGTCGGCAACGACAAGCTCGAGAAGGACGATGTGCTGGCCGGGCTCACCGCGGTGCTCACGGTCAACGTTCCGGAGCCGCAGTTCGAGGGTCAGACCAAAGAGGTCCTCGGGACGCCAGCCGTTCGACAGATCGTGGCGCAGGTGATCCGCAAGGATCTCGCCCAGCGCTTCACGTCGACCAAGCGCGACGACAAGAACCAGGCATCACAACTCCTGGACAAGATCGTCTCGGAGATGAAGGCCCGTGTCTCGGCGCGCGCCCACAAGGAGACGCAGCGACGCAAGAATGCGCTCGAGTCCTCGACGCTTCCGACGAAGCTGGTCGACTGCCGCACCAACGAGGTCGATCGCAGCGAGCTGTTCATCGTCGAGGGTGATTCGGCTCTCGGCACGGCCAAGAACGCACGCAACAGCGAGTTCCAAGCGCTCCTCCCGATCCGCGGCAAGATCCTCAACGTGCAGAAGGCCTCCGTGGGGGACATGCTCTCCAACGCGGAGTGCGCATCGATCATCCAGGTGATCGGCGCCGGCTCGGGCCGGACGTTCGATCTCAGCGCGGCACGCTACGGGAAGATCATCCTGATGAGCGACGCCGACGTGGACGGCGCGCACATCCGCACACTGTTGCTCACCCTGTTCTTCCGCTACATGCGGCCGCTGATCGAGGACGGCCGTGTCTTCGCTGCCGTTCCCCCGCTGCATCGGGTGATCGTGATGAACCCGGGCTCGAAGCCCAACGAGACGATCTACACCTACAGTGAGCAGGAGATGCAGGCCCTGCTCACCAAGCTCCGCAAGGCCGGCAAGCGCTGGCACGAGCCGATCCAGCGCTACAAGGGACTCGGAGAGATGGATGCCGAGCAGCTGGCCAACACGACCATGGACCGCTCCGGGCGTCTGCTGCGTCGGGTGCGCATGGAGGATGCGGAGGCGGCAGGCCGTATGTTCGAGCTGCTGATGGGCAACGAGGTCGCCCCGCGGCGCGAGTTCATCATCGAGTCCTCCGACCGGCTGTCGCGCGAGTCGATCGACGCCTGACCTGAACTGATCGCGGGGCGTCCGGGAGGCCGCCGGTGACGGAGGCCTCCCGGACGACGTCACACGATCGTGCGGCCGATGGTCCCGATCACGCCGTCGATGGGCTGGCCGGAGGCGTCGCGACGGGCACCGGCCTCGGGGAGCTTGCGCACCGCACCGGTCGGGTCCACGGCCTGCGCCGGACCGGGGCCCACCCACGCGACCGTGAGCCGATCCTCGCCCTTCAAGAAGGCGTGCGCGCGCACGCCACCCGTCGCGCGCCCCTTGGCGGGGTACTCAGCGAACGACGACACCTTCGCGCGACCCGGATCCGTTCCCGGCAGGATGCTCTCGCCGCCGGAGACCGTGGCGACCACGGCATCGCTTGTCGGATCGACCACGCCGAAGAAGAGGACGGAGGTCCCGGGGCCGAGCTTGACCCCGGCCATGCCTCCGGCGGGGGCACCTTGGGGACGTACCGATGACGACGGGAAGTGGAGCAGCCGGGCGTCGGTCGTCACGAACACCATCTCGGTGTCATCCGCTGCCTCCGCCGCACCGATGACCGTGTCACCGGCCTTCAGGCCGATGACTTCGAGATCGGGGCGCGCGGGGAGTGAGGACGGAACGACGCGCTTCACCGTGCCCTGGGCGGTGCCGAGAGCGATCGGGATGTCGCTGTCGAAGCGCACGAAGCCGAGGACACGCTCGTTCTTGGTCGTGATGCCCAGGTAGTCGCGCAGCGGCGTACCGGCCGCCAACTGCACCGAGGAGGAGGGGACGGAGGGAAGGTCGACGGGGGAGAACCGTACGACTCGGCCGAGACTCGTCAGCGCTCCGATCTCGGCGCGTACCGTGGTCTCGACCGTCGCGAGGATGGCGTCGTGCTTGCTCCGACGCGCCGGAACGGTGAGCTCCTGGCCTTCTCCGAGATCGACGCGCACAGCTCTGCCGGTGGTCGAGAGGACGAGCACCGTGGGGGCATCGGCGATCTGCAGGTCGACCGCGCCCTTGGTCGCCCGGGGCTTCGGGGGAGCCGCGTTCATCAGGAGCGTCCGGCGAGGTGTGCCGTAGGCGTCGGCAGCGGCATCCAGCTCTCTCGCGACCGCCGCGCGGAGCAACACGGGGCTCCCGAGGAGTTCACGGAGCGAGGCGATCTCGGCCAGCAACGCGTCACGCTCGCTCTCGAGCTCGATCCGCGAGAACTTCGTCAGGCGACGCAGCCGCAGCTCGAGGATGTACTCGGCCTGGAGCTCACTCAGATCGAACACCGAACGCAGCCGGGTGCGGGCCTGCTCGGAGTCGTCGGAGGAGCGGATGACCTGGATGACCTCGTCGATGTCGAGGATCGCGATGAGCAATCCCTCGACGAGGTGCAGGCGCTCCTCACGGCGCGCGAGACGGTACCGGCTGCGCCGGGTGATCACCTCGAGGCGATGCCCGACGTAGACGCTCAGCATCTCCTTGAGACCGAGCGTGCGCGGCTGGCCCTCGACGAGCGCGACGTTGTTGATGCTGAAGGAGTCTTCGAGCGGCGTCAGGCGGTACAGCTGCTCGAGGACGGCGTTCGGGTCGAAGCCCGTCTTCACGCCGATGGCGACGCGCAGTCCATAGTTGCGGTCGGTGAGGTCGGTGACATCACTGATGCCCTGCAGCTTCTTCGCCTGTACGGCATCGCGGATCTTCTCGATCAGACGCTCGGGACCGACCATGTACGGCAGTTCCGAGACAATGATGCCGGTGCGCCGCGGTCCCAGAGGTTCGATGGACGTCTTGCCCCGGACCTTGAGGGCGCCACGTCCGTTCGTGTACGCGTCCTTGACGCCGTCCAGACCCATCAGGATGCCCCCGGAGGGGAAGTCCGGCCCGGGGACGAACTCCATGAGCTCTTCGGTCGTGGCGTCCGGATTCTCCAGCAGGTGGGTCGCCGCCGCCACGACCTCGATGAGGTTGTGCGGGGCCATGTTGGTGGCCATGCCGACCGCGATGCCGCTGGCACCGTTGACGAGGAGGTTCGGGAACGCGGCCGGCAGTACCGCCGGCTGCTGGAACTGCCCGTCGTAGTTCGGGATGAAGTCGACGACATCCTCATCGAGGTTCTCGGTGAGGGCGAGCGCGGCGGCGGCCAGTCGGGCTTCGGTGTACCGGGCTGCGGCCGGACCGTCATCCAGGGAGCCGAAGTTGCCGTGACCGTCGACGAGCGGGACGCGCAACGCCCACTCCTGAGCGAGGCGCACGAGCGCGTCGTAGATCGCGGAGTCGCCGTGGGGGTGGAGCTTCCCCATCACCTCACCGACGACGCGAGCGCTCTTCACGTGGCCGCGATCCGGGCGCAGGCCCATCTCGGCCATCTGGTAGAGGATGCGGCGCTGGACGGGCTTGAGGCCATCGCGGGCGTCGGGCAGGGCGCGTGAGTAGATCACCGAATACGCGTATTCGAGGAACGAACCCTGCATCTCCGTGGAGAGGTCGATGTCCTGGATGCGCTCCTCGACGGGCTCGGGCGGCGGGGTTTTCGGCATGGACTTCCTGAGGGCGTACGGGAGCCTGTGTCAGACTGGCTCGGATGTCCTCCATGCTACCGTTCGACTCTTCGAGCGCCCGGAGCGTCGTCGGGGTGGCGGCGGACCTGTTCGCCGCCCTGCGCGGCGAGTCCGAGGTGCTGCCCCCGGCGGAATCGGTCGTCCTCGTCGTCATCGACGGGCTCGGCGCGATCAGCCTTCGGGGACACGCCGGACACGCGCGGGCGCTGACGGCGGGCATGGCGAAGAAGGACGTCGCCCAGTCGGTGTTCCCCTCGACGACGGCCGCGGCCCTCACCAGCATCGTCACCGGAGTGTGGCCGGGCGCGCATGGCCTCGTGGGGTACCGCGTGCTCGACCCGAGTCGCGACGTGCTCGTCAACCAGCTCAGCGGCTGGGAGAGCGACGGGATCGACCCGCTCGTCTGGCAGGCGGCGCCCACGATCTTCGAGCGCGCCGGACGCCGCGGTCATGAGAGCTTCGCCGTCGGTCTGGCCGCCTATGCGCACAGCGGTTTCACGAAGGCGACACTTCGTGGCGCGGAGTTCGTCGCGGCGGACACCGCGGCATCGCGGATCGAAGCCGCCTACGCACTCGCTCAGACCCATCCGGGGGCGCTCGTCTACTGCTACCTCCCCGAGGTCGACAAAGCCGGCCACAAGCACGGGATCGCTTCGCGCGAGTGGGTCGCAGCGCTCGAGGACGTCGATGCGGCGCTCTCCGCACGGGTGCCTCCAGGGGTCGGCGTTCTCGTCACGTCCGACCACGGGATGGTCGACGTGCCGCAGAAACGTCAGATCGTCCTGGAGGAAGCGCATCTCACGGGGATCCGTCATCTGGGGGGTGAACCCCGGATGCTGCACGCCTACCTCGAGCCTGAGGTCGATGTCGCTGAGGTGATGACGCGATGGCGTTCCGACCTCCAGGGGGCGGCCGATGTCCTCACCCGCGGCGACGCGGTGGATGCGCGCCTCTTCGGCCCGACGGTCACCGATGCCGCAGCGTCACGGATCGGTGACGTGCTGGTGATCGCGCGCGGAACCTGGGCCGTGTACGACGGTACGGCCGCGGACCAACGCGGGCGGGCGATGATCGGTCAGCACGGCGCTCTCACGCCCGAGGAGCGTCAGGTTCCGCTGATCAGACTCGGGGCTTTCGCCCGCTGATCGTCGTCGGTGCGGCGACGCGATGTGGCGCTATTCGTCCGTGCGAGCGCCGAAGACGATCTCATCCCACGAGGGCATCGCGTTCCGACGGCGACGGCGCCCACCGGACTCGCCGGAATCCGTGGGTGTGGGCTGCGACGATGCGGGCTGCGAGGCCTCCGGCTCCTCTTCCGGCTGATCCAGCGCGTCGAAGAGGGAGATCGGGTCGGAGCGCTCTGCGTCTTCCGCGTCGTCGAGCAGAGGAGCTGTCTCGCGCTGTCCGCGACGGCGTCGCAGAGCTTCGAGCAGGTCGGCCGTCTCGGGGTTCGTGCTCGGTGTCGAGGGCGCACGCTTGATCGCGGCGTCCTGCGCCGCGAGATCGGAGCGCTCCGGGAGGGAGGGATCTTCGAACTCCGCCTCCGGAGTCGGCAGGAGACGCGGACCGAACGCCCCCGAATCGAAGCGGCTCTCATCCTTGTAGGGCGATGTCGTGCGTTCGGCGTCGACCGCACGCAGTCGCGGGATGAGCCCCTCCGGCAGGGATCCCTGCCGTGAGAGCTGGGTCGCGTCGGCGTTCAGGGGTGACAGTGCACTGCGGCGAGGATCGAAGCTCCAGCGCGCGTCGTGTTCGACATCGTTGGCCGTGAACTCGAGCTTGATGGTCCAGCCGGAGTCCTCTTTCCAACTGGCCCAGCGCTCTGCAGTCGCCTCGATCTCGGCCAGCTTGGCGCGGACGGCGACGCCGAAGGTGGGCTGCGCGTCGGGCTCGACCTCGCTGCCGATCAACACCGGCACGGCGAGAGCCTGGCCGATGATGTGCTCTCGCTCGGCGAGGACCGGACCTTCGAACCGGGCGACGTCCTCGACGCTGATCCCGAGCAGCTCGGCGACTTCGGGAGCTGTCAGCCCGGCGCGGATCTGGGCCTGGATGTCACGAGGGCTCGCCGCAAGTTTCTGAGCGGTCGGCTCGGCCTGTCGGGTGGCGCGACGGATCTCGCGCTGCAGCATGTCGTCGATGGGCAGCGCGAACCGCTCGCCCGACTCGGTCGCGAGTACGAGGACTCCTGCTTCTGTGCCGACGATGGTGACGTTTTCCATGCGAATGCCCCTCTGATGGGTGTCCGTTCATGGTGTCACGCGAGGGGGCTCGTGACCGGGAATAGCGTGGGCGTGCCGTGAGTTTCCTCTGTCGCACGGACGAGCATTTGCGTTATGACCTCGGGTCGTGCAAACTATGGCCGCCGAATACCCGACGGCGCACCACCCACTCGCACCATGAAAGTGGAGATCTACCGCATGGCAACCGATTACGACGCCCCCCGAAAGAGCGAAGACGACTCCGAGTCGATCGAAGCCCTGAAGGAGCGTGTGCCGGACAAGCTCTCCGGCTCAAGCGGGGACGAAGACTCCGACAACCCGTCGAGCTTCGACCTTCCGGGTGCCGACCTTTCCGACCTCGAGCTCGACGTCGTCGTGCTGCCCGCGCAGCAGGACGAGTTCACATGCATGAGCTGCTTCCTCGTGAAGCACCGCTCGCAGCTCGACCACGAGGGCGCATCCGGGCCCATCTGCAAGGAGTGCGCTGCGTAGCAGCCCTTCGAGCGACGTCTCACGCGCCCCCGACCATCGTGGTCCGGGGCGCGCTGTCGTCTCCGGTCAGGCGCCGGTCTGCGCCGCGCGGATCGCTGCGGCCAGGCGGTCCGGAGTCCGCGTGGAGATTGTCCAGGCGTCGACCGGGTCGTCGACATCGAGATTCGGCACGACGACGATGCCGTCGATCCCACCGCGGATGAGATGCCAACCACGCGCCGGGAGTCCGGGCCCGCGTGCATGACGCGCATCCGCTCCGGTCAGCGCCACGGGATCGCCCAGGTGCGCGACATCGATATGTGCGCGGCCGGCGCGCAGGATGGTGCCCTCGACGGACACGACCGGCGTCGCGGCGACGAACGTCAGCACCAGGAGCGCGGAGACGGCTGCTCCGACGGCGAGCGCGACCGTCGATCCGATCGGGACGAAGACGAGCGACACCATCGGCCCCGCCACCGCGACGGTGACCAGCAGCCACAGGCTGGGAGCGAGTCGTTCGCGATAGCGCGGGCGTGTGTCTGTGCCGGTGTTCTGCATTAGCCTCATGGGGTGACCGATTCCGTTGATATCCCCATTATCGCCGCGGCGGTGCCCGGATACGCGCATCCGGGTGATGCCGGCGCTGATCTGGTGGCGGCCGAGGCCGTGCATCTCGGACCGGGCGAGCGCGCCCTCGTCGGCACGGGCGTCCGTATCGCCCTTCCCGACGGTTACGCCGCGTTCGTGGTTCCGCGCAGTGGTCTCGCAGCCAAGCACGGGATCTCGATCGTGAACTCGCCCGGGACGGTCGACGCCGGATATCGGGGCGAGATCAAGGTGAGTCTGATCAACACCGATATCCACAGCGCGTACGATGTGGCGGTCGGCGATCGCATCGCACAGCTGATCATCATGCCGGTGACTCGCGCCACGTTCCTCCCGGTCGGTGAGCTGCCGGAGAGCGTCCGCGGCGCCGGCGGATTCGGCTCCACCGGCTACCAGGCGGGGCACACGCAGAACGAAGCAGGGCAGGCCAATGACTGACAACAACGAGACTTCCCCGAAGTCGGCGCCCGAGAACCGCGCCACCGAGGGTCCCTTCGACGATTCCGAGGCGAATCCGGTTCGTCCCTACATCGACCTGGGTGGGATCAAGATCCTCCCCAGGGAGGGCCTGAATCTTCGACTCGAGGTCGAGGAGCAGACCAAGCGCATCGTCGCCGTGGGGCTCGACTACGCGGACTCCTCGCTGCAGGTGCAGCCGTTCGCCGCACCGCGATCGGGCGGTCTGTGGGACGAGACCCGTGTGCAGCTGCGCGACCAGGTCAAGGCGCAGGGCGGTCGCGTCGAAGAGCGCGAGGGTCCGCTCGGCAAGGAACTCCTCGCCGAGGTTCCCGCCACCGCGAGCGAGGGGTCCGGGCTGCGTCTCGCGCGCTTCATCGGCATCGACGGTCCGCGATGGTTCCTCCGCGGCGTCATCGGGGGAGCAGGCGCGTCGGATCCGGAGGCGGGTGCGAAGGTCGAGGATCTCTTCCGATCGATCGTCGTGGTCCGCGGCGGCTCGCCGATGCCCCCTCGTGACCTGATCCCGCTCAAGATGCCGGCGACCCCGGGATCCGCGTGAGCACCCCGGACCAGGACCCCGAGCGAGAGAAGCGCACCTCCGAGATCCTCGGTGAGGCGCTCGGCGGTGCCGCTCGTCGGGCCGGCCTCGACCCGGCGGAGAGTTCGAGCACGCACAAGGTCGTGTGGTCCGCGATGGGTGGGTGGCGCGGCATCCTCGAATCGGTGCTGCCCAGCCTCGCATTCGTCATCATCTTCACGATCCGCCCCGAACCGCTGATCCTGTCTCTCGGCGTCTCGGTCGGGCTCGCGGCGGTCTTCACGGTCGTCCGACTCCTGCAGAAGTCGCCGCCGTCGGCCGCGCTCGGCGGTCTCGTCGCCGCTGTGGCCGCCGCCGCCCTCGCGCTGTGGACCGGTCGAGGGGCGGACAACTTCGTTCCCGGACTCATCACGAACGCGGTGTACGGGACGGTGATCCTGGTGTCGGCCCTGATCGGATGGTCGCTGATCGGCCTCGCGGTCGGATTCCTGATGGGGGAGGGCACCACGTGGCGCAGTCATCGCCGTAAGCGACGTGCCTACTTCTGGCTCGGGATCGCGTGGGCTGCGCTGTTCTTCGCGCGGCTCGCCGTGCAGCTGCCGCTCTATCTCGCGGGAGACGTCACCGCCCTCGGCACCCTCAAGCTCGTCATGGGGTTGCCGCTGTTCGCTCCCCTCATCGCGGTGACCTGGCTGGTCGTCCGCGCTCTCCACCCGCGAGAGCCGGCGCGCGAGGATGCCTCCGAGGCGTGATAGATTTATCTTGATATCAAGATAAATCGCAGGCTTTCGCCCGCGGGCTGCGCGGAGCAGACTGGTTAGGTCCGCCTTGCTAGCCGCAGGGGCTCGCTGGCGAGCAAGATGGAGGCGCCTGTCGCTCCCATCCGAATAGAAGGAGACGGATTCGTGTCCACGGTGAACAGCTTCGGTGCCAAGAGCACCCTGACAGTCGGCAGCACCGACTATGAGATCTTCCGCATCGACACGGTGCCCGGTTTCGAGAAGCTCCCCTTCAGTCTCAAGGTCCTCCTGGAGAACCTGCTTCGCACCGAGGATGGCGCGAACGTGACGAAGGCGCAGATCGAGGCGCTGGGATCGTGGGATGCCGCGGCAGAGCCCAGCACCGAGATCCAGTTCACGCCGGCGCGCGTGGTCATGCAGGACTTCACCGGCGTCCCCTGCATCGTCGACCTCGCCACCATGCGTGAGGCCGTCACGGCACTCGGTGGCGACGCGAACAAGATCAACCCGCTCTCGCCCGCCGAGATGGTCATCGACCACTCCGTCATCGCCGACCTGTTCGGCTCGGAGAACGCCCTCGAGCGCAACGTCGAGATCGAGTACGAGCGCAACGGGGAGCGGTACCAGTTCCTGCGCTGGGGTCAGACGGCGTTCAGCGACTTCAAGGTCGTCCCGCCGGGAACCGGCATCGTCCACCAGGTGAACATCGAGCACCTCGCCAAGGTCATCTACGACCGCGACGTCAACGGCGTGCTCCGCGCCTACCCCGACACCTGCGTCGGCACCGACTCGCACACCACCATGGTCAACGGCCTCGGCGTGCTCGGCTGGGGCGTCGGCGGTATCGAGGCCGAGGCCGCGATGCTCGGTCAGCCCGTGTCGATGCTCATCCCGCGCGTCGTCGGCTTCAAGCTGTCCGGCGAGATCCCCGCCGGCGTGACCGCGACCGACGTCGTGCTCACGATCACCGACATGCTGCGCAAGCACGGCGTGGTCGGCAAGTTCGTCGAGTTCTACGGCGAAGGCGTCGCTTCCGTTCCGCTCGCCAACCGCGCCACCATCGGCAACATGTCTCCGGAGTTCGGCTCCACCGCCGCGATCTTCCCGATCGACGACGTGACGCTCGACTACCTGCGCCTCACCGGCCGCAGCGAGGAGGCCGTCGCGCTGGTCGAGGCCTACGCCAAGGAGCAGAAGCTCTGGCACGATGCCGCGCACGAGCCGACTTTCAGCGAGTACCTCGAGCTCGACCTCGGCACGGTCGTCCCGTCGATCGCGGGTCCGAAGCGCCCGCAGGACCGCATCCTCCTCTCCGAGGCGAAGTCGCAGTTCGAGCAGGACATCCTGAGCTACGCGTCGCCGTCCACCTCGGACTCGATCGTCGACCTCGAGTCGAAGCACTCGTTCCCGGCGTCCGACCCCGGTCAGGCACCCGGCGACGAGGAGCCGTCCACGCGTCCGGTGCACATCAACAGCGGTGCTCCCGCCAATGCCTCGAAGCCCGTGCCGGTCACCACGCCGTCGGGGGAGAAGTACATCCTCGACAACGGCGCGGTCACCCTCGCGGCCATCACCTCCTGCACCAACACGTCGAACCCGTCGGTGATGATCGCCGCCGGCCTCGTCGCACGCAAGGCGCTCGAGAAGGGCCTGAAGCAGAAGCCCTGGGTGAAGACCACGCTCGGCCCGGGCTCGAAGGTGGTCACCGACTACTACGAGAAGTCCGGTCTCGACAAGGACCTCGAGGGCCTCGGCTTCTACACCGTCGGCTACGGCTGCACGATCTGCATCGGCAACTCGGGTCCGCTGATCGAAGAGGTGTCGGAGGCGATCAACTCGCACGACCTCGCCGTCACGGCGGTCCTCTCCGGTAACCGCAACTTCGAGGGACGCATCAGCCCCGACGTGAAGATGAACTACCTCGCCAGCCCGCCGCTGGTGATCGCGTACGCTCTCGCCGGCTCGATGCACTTCGACTTCGAGAACGACGCGCTCGGGAAGGGCACCGACGGCGAAGACGTCTTCCTGAAGGACATCTGGCCGACGCCCGACGAGGTGCAGGAGATCGTCGACTCGTCCATCTCGCGAGACCAGTTCATCAAGCAGTACGCGACGGTCTTCGACGGCGACGAGCGCTGGCGCAGCCTCCCCACCCCGGATGACGCGATCTTCCAGTGGGACGAGAACTCGACCTACGTCCGCAAGGCTCCGTACTTCGACGGCATGACGATGGAGCTCACCCCGGTGAAGGACATCGAGGGTGCTCGCGTCATGGCGACGCTCGGCGACTCGGTCACCACCGACCACATCTCGCCGGCCGGAAACATCAAGCCCGGTACGCCCGCGGCCCAGTACCTCACCGAGCACGGCGTCGACCGCAAGGACTTCAACTCCTTCGGCTCGCGTCGCGGCAACCACGAGGTCATGATCCGCGGCACCTTCGCGAACATCCGCCTGAAGAACGCGATGGTCGCGGCCGTCAACGACGGACAGGTCGTCGAGGGTGGATTCACGCGTGACTTCACCCAGCCGGGTGGGCCGCAGTCGTACATCTACGACGCGAGCATGAACTACCAGGCGCAGGGCACGCCGCTCGTCATCTTCGGTGGCAAGGAGTACGGCTCGGGATCGTCGCGTGACTGGGCGGCCAAGGGCACGAGCCTGCTGGGCGTCAAGGCGGTCATCACCGAGAGCTTCGAGCGCATCCACCGCTCGAACCTGATCGGCATGGGTGTCGTCCCGCTGCAGTTCCCCGCGGGCGAGAGCTGGGAGTCGCTGGGTCTCGACGGCACCGAGATCGTCTCGATCTCGGGTCTGGAAGAGCTCAACAACGGAGTCACGCCGAAGACGGTCAAGGTCACGGCCACCCCGAGCGAGAACTCGCCCGAGGGCAAGCAGCCGGTGGAGTTCGACGCGGTCGTCCGCATCGACACCCCCGGTGAGGCCGACTACTACCGCAACGGCGGCATCCTGCAGTACGTGCTGCGTTCGCTGGTCTGATCGGGGCGACGATGGGGCTCGGGTCTTCGGACCCGAGCCCCATCGTCCTGTCAAGGGGGTGCTCGCTCACCCGGTTCTCCCGTGTGAGCGCGATAGGATCGGGATGGCGTCGGCGCCCTGTCCGACGCTTCCGGTGAAGCCTGTGAGGAGGCGCAGATGCCCATTCTTCCGAGCATCTCAGGACCCCGTGATCTGGATGCACTGTCGACGGATCAGCTCGCAGAACTCGCCGCGGAGATCCGCACCTTCCTCGTCGAGAACGTGTCCCGCACCGGCGGCCATCTCGGCCCCAACCTGGGCGTCGTCGAGCTGACCATCGCTCTGCACCGGGTTTTCTCCTCGCCCGACGATCCGTTCATCTTCGACACCGGCCACCAGTCCTACGTGCACAAGCTGCTCACCGGGCGACAGGACTTCTCCGAGCTCCGGGTGCGCGGCGGACTCGCCGGCTATCCGCAGCGCGGCGAGAGCGACCATGATGTGGTGGAGTCCTCGCACGCGTCGAGTTCCCTCAGCTGGGCGGATGGCATCTCCCGGGCGCTGACGGCGACGGGGCGTGCAGATCGTCATGTCGTCGCCGTCGTCGGCGACGGCGCGCTCACTGGCGGCATGACCTGGGAGGCGTTGAACAACATCTCCGACGACAACGACCGCAACCTGGTGATCGTCGTCAACGACAACGGCCGTTCGTATGCGCCGACGATCGGCGGCATGTCGCGGTATCTCAACCGCGTCCGCACCGCTGCCGCGTACAAGGATCTCCACCGCAAGTCGGACCGACTGTTCCGCGCCTTCGGTCCAGTGGGGCGTGCCGTGTTCCGCGGTGTCCGGGGCGGCACACACGGGTTCCTCTCCCGTTTCGCCAACAACGAGGCGCTGTACTCGAACCTCGACATCAAGTACCTCGGCCCGGTCGACGGGCACGATCTTCCCGCCCTCCTCGAGACGCTCGAGCTCGCGAAGTCGTACGGCGCGCCGGTCATCGTCCACACGATCACCGAGAAGGGCCGCGGCTACCAGCCTGCGCGTGATGACGAGGCGGACCAGTTCCACGCCGTCGGCAAGATCGATCCGACGACCGGTGAGACTCTGTCAACGGGGGGGCGCGGCTGGACCGACGTCTTCTCCGATGCTCTGGTCTCGGTGGGGGAGCGCCGGAACGATGTCATCGCGATGACGGCCGCGATGCTGCGACCGACGGGTCTCGCGCCGTTCGCCGAGCGGTTCCCGGATCGGGTGTACGACGTGGGCATCGCCGAGCAGCACGCGGTGGCGTCGGCCGCCGGTCTCGCCTTCGGTGGACTGCACCCCGTGGTCGCGTTGTACGCCACCTTCATGGGGCGCGCTTTCGACCAGGTCCTGATGGACGTCGCACTCCACCGCGCGGGCGTCACCTTCGTGCTCGACCGTGCCGGCGTGACCGGCCCTGACGGCCCCAGCCACCACGGCATGTGGGACCTGGCGATGCTGCAGATCGTTCCGCACATCCGCATCGCGGCTCCTCGCGACGGCGCTCGGCTGACCGAAGCGCTCGAAGAAGCCGTGCAGGTCGATGATGCGCCGACCGTCATCCGATTCCCGAAGGGGGAGGTGGCGCCAGACCTTCCGGCGATCGAGAGGCTGCATGACGGTGTCGACGTGCTCGCCCGTGGTGAATCCGAGGACGTGCTGGTCGTGGCGATCGGTCCCTTCGCCGAACTCGCGCTGGATGTCGCCGACAGGCTGCGGGCGCAGGGGATCGGGGCGACCGTCATCGATCCGCGGTGGGCCATCCCCGTGCAGCCGTCGATCGTCGAGCTGGCCGCTCACCACCGCCTCGTGATCACGTTGGAGGACGGTATCCGCGTCGGCGGGATCGGTACGCGGGTGCGGCAGGTGCTCCGCGAGGCCGGGATCGACACCGCTGTCGACGAGCTGGGCCTCCCTGACGAGTTCATCGATCACGCGTCACGGGACCAGATCCTCGGTGACGCGGGTCTGACAGCGCCGAAGATCGCCCAGGACATCGTGTCCCAGGTGCTCGGTACCCGGATCCCGAAGGCGCGTCACGCAGGGGAGACCGGGACGATCGACCTGCCACTGCGCGAAAGCCGCTGATACGGCGTCTGCTCGTTCAGCCGAGGGCGGCGAGCGTGTGCGCGACGATCGGTGCGATGATCGGTCGGCAGCGTTCGTGATCGGCGGCGACGAGACCGATGCGCGTGCGGCGGTCGAGTACGTCCTCGACGGTCAGCGCCCCCTCGACGCGCACCGCGAAGTCGACCTCAGCATGGGTCAGGCCGGTGGACGCGTCGATCACCTCGTCGGAACCGGCGACCACTCGGTCGACGAGCCGGAGCGAGGAGGTTCTGCTGGACGATGCCGGCAATGCGCGAGTGCGGACGGCGACATCGACCGCGTCCTCGGCCATCCTCCGATAGGTCGTCAGCTTTCCGCCGAGCACGGTGATGAAGCCGTCGTCGGCCGTCGTCACCAGGTGCTTCCGTGAGACGTCCGCTGTCGTGTCGCTGCCGCTGTCGACCAAGGGGCGCAGCCCTGCGAAGGCGCCGCGCACCTGGTCACGCCGGATCGATGTGGCCACGACACGGTTGAGGCTGGACAGAAGGAACTCGATCTCGCGTTCGGTCGGCTCAGCGACCTGAGGCACCGGACCGGGGGCGTCCTCATCCGTGAGGCCGACGATCATGCGGCCGTGAGCCTGCGGCAGAGCGAAGATGTAGCGACTGATCGATCCCTCGTGCGGGATGGTGAGCGCGGCCCTCGGGTTCCCGAGATCGGCGGCGTCCAGCACGATGTGCGTTCCTCGACTCGGCCGCACGCGGATCGTCTGGTCGAGCCCTCCTGCCCAGACACCCGTCGCATTGATGACGGCGTGTGCGCGGAGCTCGAACCGCTCGCCGGTGATCGTCTCCTCCACGGATGCCCCATCGCCGCGCAGGGCGACGGCGCGGACCCGGGTGAGGATGCGGGCGCCGAGTGCTGCTGCTGTCCGGGCAACGGTCGTGACGAGCCTGGCGTCGTCGACGAGCTGGCCGTCGTAGGACAGCATGCCGCCACGGAGGCCCCGTGGATCCAGTGCGGGCACCAAGCGGGTCGCCGAGCGGGCCGACACGAACGAGGGGGCGGGGAGGACCGCGCGGGGCGTACGCGCCCGCATCCGAAGCAGGTCGCCCATTCCCATGCCCACCGCGCCCGCGACGCGCTGACGCAACGAGATGCCCGATGCGAACGGGAGGAGTTGTCCGAGCGGGTGGATCAGATGCGGGGCGATCGTCATCAGGAGCAGATGCCGTTCGAGCGCACTCTCCTTCGCTGTCTCGAAGTCACCGGTCGCAAGGTAGCGCAGTCCGCCGTGTACGAGTTTGGAGCTGAAGCGGCTGGTACCGAAGGCGAGATCCTCCGCCTCGATCAGGGTGACGCGAAGCCCGCGGGAGGCCGCATCGAGAGCGACGCCCGCGCCGGTGATTCCGCCGCCGACCACGAGGACGTCGACCTTCTCCTCCGCGGACCGCGCCAACTCCACGCGTCGCCGCGCGACGTTCAGTGCGGACGACTCGGACATCATGGCCGGAGCAGTCCGTCGAGTGCCGCCCGCAGTTCGCGTTCCCACGCGTCCTCGGAGATCAGCTCCGACACGGTCCCGTGCGACAGCACCGCGGATTGGGCCACGAGCAGGAGCATCACCGCGATCTCCGAGGGCGGCGCGGGGCGGACCGAGTCCTGAGCCTGCGCGGTGCCGATCGCGGTGGTCAGCCACTGCAGGATCAGGCGCTGACTCGATCCCACCCGTTCGAGCGTGTATCGGGTGAAGGCTTCGGGTTCATCCGCGAGCAGGCGCGCGAAGAGCGGGTCTCGGCGGAAGAGGGCGGTGAACAGCAGGATGTCGTCGACGAGCGCCGCACGGGTGTGCACTCTGGCGGGGAGCGCGCTCAGGATGCGTTCGACCCTGCGCAGGAGCGTCGAGCGGACGACATCGTCGGCGTCGGCCCAGTTGCGGTAGATCGTGGGGCGGCTCAGCTCGGAGCGACGCGCGAGCTCTGCGATCGTGACACCGCGGACGCCGCGCCGTTCGAGGAGGTCGTCGGCGGCATCGAGGATCCGGGTCTGTGTCGCATCCCCGAGAGGTTGACGTTCTTCCATGATGTGTCACACTGTAACGCATGGCGCAAGGAGATGTCGTGGTCGATGCGGACCCGTCGATGAGATGGAACGGCTGGGGTGATCCGGCGAAGGCGAAGGACCTGCCGCTCGCCGTGCGAGCGTTGCTTCCGATGCTGCTCGGGCGGGTACGCAAGCCCGAGCCCACCGTGGAGCTGGCACATGTGCAGTTGGCACCCTCACGCTTGACCGATGAGGACCATGCGGCCTTCTGCACCGCGGTCGGCCCGGAGAACGTCGATGCCGCCGCCGAGGCGCGTATCCGTCACGCCGGCGGGCGGTCGACGCCGGACCTCCTCCGGCGCCGCGAGGTCCATCAGGACGCGCCGGACGCCGTCCTTCGTCCCGCGGATCATGCAGAAGTCCGAGCGTGCCTCGACGTCGCCGTCGCACGGGGGATCGCGGTGATCCCGTTCGGTGGCGGTACGAGCGTCGTCGGAGCGCTGGATCCCGAACGGGGCCCGCACCACGCTGTCGTGAGCCTCGATCTGCGACGCCTGAGCGGTCTGATCCGGCTCGATGAGGTCAGCGGGGATGCCGTGCTGGCGGCGGGAACGACGGGGCCGGAGGCGGAGGCGCTGCTGTCTGCGCGCGGATTCGAGCTCGGCCACTTCCCCCAGAGCTTCCGCTACGCCACGATCGGCGGATTCGCGGCGGCGCGGTCCTCGGGGCAGAACTCCGCGGGCAACGGGCGCTTCGACACGATGGTCACCGGGATCAGGGTGGCGACACCCACGGGTGACATCGAACTCGGACGCTCTCCGGGGTCCGCGGCGGGGCCCGACCTGATCAGGATCTTCCTCGGTTCGGAGGGCATCTTCGGTGTGATCACCGAGGTGCGGGTACGTGTGCACCCGATCCCGCGCGACCGGGTGTTCGAGTCGTGGTCTTTCCCCGACTTCGCGAGCGGTGCCGAGGGACTCCGCGGGGTCGCCCAGCAGGGTGGCGGCCCCACCGTCATCCGGCTGTCGGATGAGGCGGAGACCGCGGTGAGTCTCGCCCAGGTCGGCAGGATCGGCAAGGCCCTCGCGAAGGGCGCGAGCGTGGTGACGGTGTACGAAGGAGAGGACATCGCCGAGCGGCGCGCCCGGACCGCCGTACGGCTCGCTGCCGCTGGAGGGGTCTCTGCGGGCGAAGGGCCGGCCGAGGAATGGCGGAAGAGCCGATTCGACGGGCCCTACCTGCGCGATTCGCTGCTCGACGCCGGAGTCTTCTGCGAGACGCTCGAGACCGCGACGACCTGGTCGAACCTGCAGGCGCTACGTTCGGCCGTCGAATCGGCGCTCAAGGCCGGCTTCGCCGACGTCCGTGCGAAGTCGTACGTCATGTGCCATGTGTCCCACATCTATCCGAGTGGGGCGTCGCTGTACTTCACGGTGCTCGCCGCCCTCCGTGCAGAGCCGCTCCGGGTGTGGGACGCGGTGAAAGCGCGCGTCAACGATGCGATCATCGACTCGGGCGGGACCATCAGCCACCACCATGCGGTCGGCAGGGATCATGCGCCTTGGCTCCGCCAGGAGATCGGCGAGACCGGCATCCGCATCCTCTCCGCCATCAAGCGCGAACTCGACCCCGCCGGCGTCCTCAACCCCGGCGCTGTGCTCCCTCTCGAGCGGATGCACTGACGTGTCCGAGCACATCGCCGTGCTCGCGAACCCGTACGCAGGCAAAGGCCGAGGCGAGCGGGCGACCGAGACGGCCGTCCGTCTCCTCCGGGAGCACGGCGTCGACGTGCGCACCTACGCGGGTGTCTCGGCAACGGATACCGCCCAGCTCGCCGTGGCCGCGCTGGCGGATGAGCCGCGTGTCCTCGTGGTCGTGGGGGGTGACGGCACGCTCTCCGGCGTGCTCGACACGGTGTGCGACGCCGCCGTCCCCATCGTCCTCGTGCCCGCGGGCACAGGGAACGATCTCGCCCGGGCGCTCGGGCTCCCGCGCGGAGACGCCCGGGCTGCCGCCGAACTCGCCCTCACGGGCGTGCCACGAGAGATCGATGTCGGCGTGGTCCGCACCGCGGAGGGCAGCCGGAGGTTCCTGACCATCGCGGCGCTGGGCTTCGACGCGAAAGTCAGTGATCGCACCAACCGGCTCCGCTGGCCGCACGGCGCGCCGCGTTACTACCTCGCACTGCTCATCGAGCTCCTGCGACTGACGCCGATGGACTTCATGCTCGCGGTGGACGGTGAACCCGCCAGGAGGTCGCCGGGGACGCTCATCGCTGCCGGCAGCACCTCCAGCTACGGGGGCGGGATGCCGATCTGCGCCGGGGCTGTGCCGGACGACGGGTTCCTCGACATCGTTCATGTCGCCCCGCTGGGCCGACTGCGCCTGCTGCGGCTCTTTCCGCTGCTGCTCCGCGGAACGCATCTCGCGCGCGGTGAGGTCGCGCATCGTCGCGCGCGGTCGGTCACGGTGTCGGCCCCGGGTCTCGTGGTCTACGCCGACGGCGAGCGGATCGGCGAGGATGAGTGCACGATCTCGGTGATTCCGGGAGCGCTCACGATGATGGTGCCGAAGGAGGGCGATGACTGAGTTCGATGAAGATGTCGTGGTCGTGGGTTCCGGATTCGGCGGTTCCGTCGCCGCACTGCGACTGGCGGAGAAGGGTTACCGTGTGCGCGTCTACGAAGCGGGGCGTCGCTTCGAAGACGACGACTTCGCGAAGACCAACTGGAACGTCCGCCGGTACCTGTGGGCACCGGCCCTGGGCTGCTACGGGATCCAGCGCATCCACCGACTGCCGCATGTGATGATCCTGGCCGGGGCCGGCGTGGGAGGCGGATCGCTCAACTACGCGAACACGCTGTACCAGCCCGGATCGGCCTTCTTCGCGGACCCGCAATGGCGCGGTATCGCGGAGTGGGAGACGGAGCTCGCACCGCACTACGCCACGGCGAAGAGGATGCTCGGCGTCGTCGAGCACTACCCGCATACGGGACCTGTGGAGAGGATCATGGCCGGTGCCGCGGAGGACCTCGGCGTCGGCGACACCTTCCGGCGCGCGCCGGTCGGCGTCTGGTTCGGAAAGCCGGGGGAGCGCACACCAGACCCCTTCTTCGGCGGCGAGGGCCCCGATCGCACCGGATGCACCCTCTGCGGGAACTGCATGGTGGGTTGTCGTGTCGGCGCGAAGAACACACTGATGAAGAACTACCTCGCTCTCGCGGAACGCCGCGGGGTCGCGATCGAGGCGCTGCGCACGGTCAGCGAGGTGCGCGAGCTCCCCAGCGGAGGATTCGCGGTCACGACACAGCGCAGCGGGGCGTGGCTCCGGCACACGCGGAGGACGGTGACCGCCAAGCAGGTGGTGCTGGCGGCCGGCACGTGGGGCACGCAGCAGCTCCTGCATCGGATGAAGGAGTCCGGCGCACTGCCGCGGATCTCTGGGTCGATCGGCCGTCTCACCCGCACCAATTCGGAAGCGCTGGACGGCGCGGTCGCCACGGACGTCCCGGAGTCTCTCCAGCTCGCTCGCGGCGTCGCGATCACGACCTCGTTCCACATCGACGAGCGCACGCACGTCGAGAACGTCCGCTACGGGCCGGGCTCGAACCTGATGGGGGCGCTGGCGACGGTCATCGTCCCCGGAGGGCGGCCGCTGGGGGTGCGGCTGCGCAGCCTCGTCGCGCAGGTGCTCCGCTCTCCGCTGCGGCAGTTCCGTCTGGGGAGCCTCCGGCGCTGGAGTGAGCGGGGGATCATCGCGCTGGTGATGCAGACGGCGGACAACTCGCTCACCCTCTCGCTACGCCGCCGCTTCGGTCGCCTCGTGATGACGAGCGCGCAGGGCCACGGATCGCCGAACCCGAGCTACCTGCCCCAAGCTCACACCGCGGCTGCGGCGATCGCCGCGCGGGTCGAGGCCGAGGGCGGGGTGCCCGCTGCTCCGCGCGGATCCTGGCCGGAGGTGTTCGGCATCCCGCTCACGGCGCACTTCCTCGGAGGTGCCGTGATCTCCGCATCGCCGGCACACGGGGTCATCGACGCGTACCACCGCGTCTGGGGGCATCCCGGGCTGCACGTCGTCGACGGTGCCGCTGTGCCCGCCAATCCCGGGGTGAACCCTTCGCTCACGATCACCGCGCTCGCGGAGAGGGCACTGTCGTACTGGCCTCGCTACGGTGAGGTCGACGGCCGACCGGTTCAGTCCACGGGCTGAGCCTCGGCGACGGGAATCTGCGGTGCCACGTCATCGCAGAACGGACGACGAAGCGCCCCACCGGATTCGCGGGGAATCCCGTGGGGCGCATCGAGTGATGGTGTTCGCGGTCAGCGGCTCTCGACGCCGCGGATCTGCGGAGTGTGGAACGAGCTGCCGAAGGCCCGCTCGGACGCTCCCTCACGGTCGAGGTACGGCGAGGCGCCCCCGTCGATGAACGGCCAGCCGGCGCCGAGGATGAGGCACAGATCGATGTCCTCGACCTCGGGCACGACACCGTCATCCAGCATCAGCTTGATCTCCTGTGCCAGGCCGTCCTGAACGCGCTGCAGGATGGTCGCTGCGGAGGCAGGGGTCTTGCCGACCGCCGGCTTCAGCACTTTCTCGGCCTGCTTGGTCCAGCCGATGACGCGCCCGCCCTTGTCCTTCTCCACGACCGCGTCGAGTTCCGCGAGCGCATGGAAGTTCTCGTTGGCGTAGAACCGGTCGGGGAAGGCGTGGACCATCGTGTCCTGCACGTGGGCGGCGACCTTCCACCCGACCAGGTCGATCAGCTGGAACGGCCCCATCGGGAGACCGAGCGGGCCGAACGCCTTCTCGACGTCGGCGATCGGCGTGCCCTCGTAGACCGCGCGGGCCGCCTCGCCCATGACCTTGGCGAGCAGTCGGTTCACGACGAAGCCCGGCGCGTCGGCGGTGAGCACCGCGTTCTTGCCGAGATTCTTCGCGACGACGAAAGCCGTCGACAGCGCGGCATCGTCCGTCGCCGGTGTCTTCACGATCTCGATCAGCGGCATCACTGCGACCGGGTTGAAGAAGTGGAAGCCCACGAGACGCTCGGGGTGCGCCAGCTTGGAGCCGATCTCCTCGACGGACAGCGACGAGGTGTTGGTCGCGAGGATCGCGTCCTCGGCGATGACCTTCTCGATCTCGCCGAACACCTGCTGCTTGACGCCGACCTCTTCGAACACGGCCTCGATCACGAAGTCGCAGTCCGCGTAGAGGCTCTTGTCGGTGGTGCCGGTGACGAGCGCGCGCAGCTTGTTGGCCGAGTCGGAGTCCAGGCGTCCCTTCGCCTCGAGCTTGCCGATCTCCTCGTGGATGTAAGCGACGCCCTTGTCGACGCGCGCCTGGTCCAGGTCGGTGATGAGCACGGGCACCTGTAGCTTGCGCACGAACAACAGCGCGAACTGGCTCGCCATGAGACCGGCGCCGATGATGCCGACCTTGGTGACCTTCTTCGCGAGCTGCTTGTCCGGAGCGCCGACAGGACGCTTGGCGCGCTTCTGCACGAGGTCGAACGCGTACATGGACGCCGCGAACTGATCGCCCGTGACGAGCTCGGCGAGTGCCTCGTCCTCGCGGGCGAAGCCCTCTGCCTTGGTTCCGGCTTTGGCCTTGTCGAGCAGGTCGAGCGCGGCATACGGCGACTTCGGCACGGTGCCGATCTTCGACTCGAGCATCCCGCGTGCCATCTTGATGGCGATCGGCCACTTGGTGAGGCGTTCGATCTTGCCGGGCTCGTTCTTGCGCTCGACCTTCTTGCCGCCGAGAACGGCGTCCGCCCACGACAGGGAGTTCTCGAGGTAGTTCGCCGCGGGGAAGATCGCGTCGAAGATGCCCAGATCGAATGCCTGCTGAGGCTTGAGCATGCGGTTCTGCTTGAGCGGGTTGGAGATGACGACCTCGAGCGCGTTCTCGATGCCGATCAGGTTCGGCAGGAGGTATGCGCCACCCCAACCGGGGATGATGCCGAGGAAGACCTCGGGCAGGGCCACTGCCGCCGCCGAGGCGTCGACCGTGCGGTAGCTGGAGTTCAGAGCGATCTCCAGGCCGCCGCCCAGAGCGAGGCCGTTCACGAAAGCGAACGAGGGCACACCGAGATCTCCGAGCTTGCCGAGCACCTTGTGGCCGAGCTGCGCGATCAGACGGGCGTTGTCACGCGAGCCGACCTTGCTGATGTCGGACAGATCGGCGCCCGCGGCGAGGATGTACTGCTTTCCCGTGATGCCGACCGCCTGGATCTCGCCCGCGGCCGCTCGTGCCGTGAGAGCGTCGAGTGTTTCACCCAATTGAGTGAGGGTCGCCGGACCCAGCGTGTTCGGACGCGTGTGATCACGGCCGTTGTCGAGTGTGATCAGGGCGAGCACCTTGCCGGAGGCGAGACGGATGTCGCGCACGGGCGACTGCGTGATGACCTCGCCCTCGGTGAGCGCCTGGATGGGGGAGAAGTCGATCTCGTCGTAGTTGGTCACAGTGGCGCTCACTTCTTCTTCTTGCCGTCGTAGTGCGGGTTCTCCCAGATGACCGAACCGCCCTGACCGAGGCCGACGCACATGGCGGTCAGACCGTAGCGGACATCGGGGCGCTCAGCGAACTGGGCCGCGAGCTGGATCATCAGACGCACCCCGGACGCCGCGAGCGGGTGTCCCAGCGCGATCGCGCCGCCCCACTGGTTGACGCGGGGGTCGTCGTCGGCGATGCCGAAGTGGTCGAGCAGAGAGATCACCTGGATGGCGAACGCTTCATTGAGCTCGAACAGGCCGATGTCGTCGATCGTGAGTCCGGCCTTCTTGAGGGCCTTCTCGGTCGACGGGATCGGTCCGATCCCCATGATCTCAGGCTGCACACCGGCGAAGGCGAACGAGACCATCCGCATCTTCGGCGCGAGTCCGAATTCCTTCACCGCTCCGCCCCCGGCGAGCAGCGACATCGTCGCACCGTCGGTGAGCGGGGAGGAAGTGCCGGCGGTGACGCGCCCGTGCGGGCGGAACGGTGTCTTGAGGGACGCGAGATCTTCCATCGTGGTCTGCGGGCGGCGGCCCTCGTCCTCGGTCGCGAGACCCCAGGCGCCATCCGGACCCTTGGTGGCGACCGAGACGAGGTCGGGCTGGATCTTGCCGGCGTCGTACGCTGCCTGCACCTTGTGCTGGCTGAGCATCCCGAATCGGTCCGAGCGCTCCTTCGTGAGGTGCGGGAAACGGTCGAAGATCCGCTCCGCGGTGACGCCCATGTTGAGCGCGCCGGGATCGACCATCTTCTCGGCGACGAAGCGCGGGTTCGGGTCGGCGTTGCCACCGATGGGGTGGTGGCCCATGTGCTCGACGCCGCCGGCGAGGGCGAAGTCGTACATGCCGACGCCGATCGACGCGCCCATGGTCGTCACGCTCGTCATCGCGCCTGCGCACATGCGCTCCACGGCGAGACCGGGCACGGTCTGCGGAAGGCCGGCGAGGATCGCCACGGATCGCCCGAGCGTCAGCCCCTGGTCGCCGGTCTGGCTCGTCGCCGCGATCGCGACATCGTCGATGCGGTCGGCCGGCACGGCGGCGTTGCGCTCCATCAGGCCGATGGTCGCCTTGACGGCGAGGTCATCCGCGCGGGTGTTCCAGTACATGCCCTTTTCGCCGGCGCGCCCGAAAGGGGTGCGTACTCCATCGACGAAGAAGACGTCCGAGATCTCGGCCACTCTGCCTCCAAGTTAGTGCGTGGCCTCAGTCTACGAAGCCCGTGAAAACCGGGAGGAATCGGTTGGATCGAACCTACGAAGCGGTCGCGGGGGTCGCGTCGGGCGTTTGCGCGGCTTCTACAAAGGCCGCAGCGATCTTCTGTGCAGTCTGTGCAATCTGCCAGGGGCGGGCGCCTAGTGCGGCCAATGCAGCGCCGATCTCCTCCGGGGTCTCTCCCGGCAGCTCCCAGGCCACGCGGCGCAGATACTCCGGGGTCAGGAGGTTCTCGGTCGGCATCCCCAGCTCTTCGGCCGTGGCCTCCACGACGGGTCGCGCAGCCTTGAGTCGCGCATCCGCTTCCGGATTACGGTCTGCCCACGCGCGGGGCGGGGGAAGGCTGTCACTCGGCACGCGCTCACGGGGGAGGTCTTCCGTCGCCCTGCCCTCGACGATGGCCTGCCACCAGCGGTCGAGCTGTGTGCGACTGGCGCGCCCCTGGAACTCCTTGACGCCGGCCAGAGCCTGCTTCGACGGCGGGTTCGCCATCACCGCGGCCACCAGGGAGCGGTCCGGCACGAGTCGTCCGGGCGAGACGTCCTGGTCCTGCGCGTATGCCTCGCGGGCTTGCCACAGAGAACGGGCGACCGCGAGGTTACGGGCGCCGCGCACCTGATGCAGGCCGCTGAGTCGGCGCCAGGGGTCTTCTCTCGGGGGTTTGGGCGCGCGTGTCAGGGTGGCGGCGAACTCCTCCGCCGCGATCTCCGTCTTGCCCTGCTCCTCGAGCTCCAGGACGAGGGCATCCCGGACGTCGATCAGATGCAGGACGTCGAGAGCGGCATACTCCAGCCAGGAGTCAGGAAGCGGACGCGTCGACCAGTCGGCGGCGGAATGCTCTTTCTTGAGCGTGATGCCCAAGGTGTCCTCGACGACCGCCCCGAGCCCGACGCGCTCGTGACCGAGCAGGCGGGAGGCGAGTTCGGTGTCGAAGATCGTCGGCGGTTCCAGATGGAGCTCCCGAAGGGACGGGAGGTCCTGACTTGCGGCATGCAGCACCCACTCCACGTCGCCGATCGCGTCCTGGAGTGGAGCGAAGTCACCGATCGCAGGTGGATCGAACAGGAAGACCCCGGCGTCGCGACGGAAGACCTGCACGAGGTAGGCGCGTTGCGAGTATCGGAAGCCGGACGCGCGCTCCACGTCCACGGCCACGGGCCCGGTACCGGCGGCGAGCACGGCGCACGCCGCGCGGAACTCCTCAGCATCCGAGATCACGGAGTATTCAGTCACGTACAGCCTTTCGCGCGCCGATCACGGCGATGCCCTCGGAGCCGGGCGGAAGTCCCGCCAGCATTCCGACCAGCTCGGCCCATGCTTCGACGTGGGGTCGGAACGGGCCTTCCGGAGTCCAGGACGCCCGCAATTCTATCTGGGCCCCGTCGCCCTCGATGGCGAGCCCGCCGAATCCCTTCGACAGTGTCTTGGTCGACGTGCCCGATTCCGAGTGGTAGACGGCCTGGCGGGAGTCGAGCGCATCGACCAGCCACGACCACGTCACATCGGCCAGGAGGGGGTCGGTGCCGATCTCGGTCTCGAGCGGGGCCTGCGCGAAGATGACGATGCGCCAGGAGCCGCCCCATGCTCCTGGTTCCTCCGGATCGTGCAGCAGGACGAACCGGCCGGTGCCGTACACGGACTCGCCGTCACCCTCCGGGCGCACATCGGCGGCGAGGGCGATGGCGAAGGGCGCGAGGCCCTGCGGCGTGGCGATCTCGCGCACCGTGATGTCATCGCGGAACTCGGTCGCGCGCAGTTCGGCCACGGCGCTCTCGAAGGGCGTCCCGGCTTCGGGGGGTGCGGTCACGGCAACAGGCTAGAGTCAGGAAGCGATGAAGAGTCTCAGGCACGCCGTTACCCTCCTTGTCCCCGCCCTGTTCGCTTTCGGGGCGGCGTTCGCTCTCGTCGTGTTCGCCGTGGCCCGGCGAGTGGTCACCCCCATGCGTCGCGCGACCGACACCGAGATCCTCGCGGTCGACACCGGCGCACAGACCATCGAGCTGCAACGCACTCCCGACACCGAGCTTCCCGGTCGTTACGGCCTGTTCACGACGGGCACCTACGGCTATGTCAAGCTCGGCGCCGTGCTCAGCGCGGACACGGGGACGGTGCGTCGCAAGCTCCTGACACAGATCGAGCAGGGTGCTCGCGTCGACCGCGCCGCGGCCTTCAGCGGTTACTACTACTCCTCCCCGAGTGAGCTTCATCTGCGGTGGGAGAACCTGCTGATCGGTTCGCCCGCCGGGCCGTGCCCGGCCTGGTATTTCCCGGCGTCATCGAAGACCTGGGTGGTCCAGGTGCACGGCCGTGGGGCGACACGCGCCGAGTGTCTCCGTGCGGTGCCGGTGCTGCATGCCGCCGGCCTTCCCAACCTCGTCGTGTCCTATCGCAACGACGGCGAGGCCCCGCGCACGAAGGCGGGTGCGTACGCCCTCGGTGCCTCGGAGTGGCGTGACGTCGATGCCGCGATCGCTTATGCGTTGCGGCACGGTGCCGAACGCGTCATCCTGATGGGTTGGTCGATGGGAGGTGCGGTGTCGCTGCAGGCAGCGGTCACCTCCGGGCACCGCGATCGTGTCGCCGGGATCATCCTCGAATCGCCGGTTGTCGACTGGCGCGCGGTGCTGAGATTCCAGGCGAAGCTCGCCCGCGTGCGGGCGCCGCTTCCGGAGCTGGCCATGGGAGCGCTGCAGATGCCCCTCACCGCACGCCTCAGCGGAGCGGACGCGCCGATACCGTTCGACCGGTTGGACATGGTCGCTCGTGCGGACGAACTCACCGCGCCGGTGCTGATCCTGCACAGCGACGACGACGGATTCGTGCCGGCGGATTCCTCACATGCGTTGCAGGAGGCGCGCCCCGACCTCGTGACCATGCCGCGGTTCACGGTCGCCCGCCACACGAAGCTGTGGAACTACGATCAGGTCGGCTGGACGACTGCGATCACGGACTGGCTCGAGGCTCAGGGCTTCACCGCTTCTGAATGACCTGGTTCTTCGCGCGCATGAGCATTCCGGTCATGCCCCCGATCCGCAACGGCGATACGGCCTTGGTGAGCCCGATCGACTGCGGGTAGTCGTTCGGTATCGCGAGCACCTCATCGGTGGTGAGGCCGGTCAGGCCCTGGACCAGGATGCTCGCGAACCCACGAGTGGTCGGCGCCTCGGGCGGCGCTGAGGCGTGCATGGTGACGATGTCGTCGTCGACCTCGACGTGGATGTACACCGGCGACTGGCACTCGGCGACCCGTTCGTACATCTCCGGGTGCGCCGCGACCTCTGCGGACACGTCGGGAAGCTCGTCCGAGAACTCGAGCAGCAGCAGGAGACGGTCGGCTTCGGGAATCTCCAGGAATCCGTCGCGGATGTCGGCGAGGGCCTCAGGAACGTCGCTTGTGCTCATCCCTGTCATTGTCACATGCTCAGAGCGTGCCGGGCTCGGATCCGGTGACGATGGGAACACGTACAGCGCTACCCCACTCGGTCCAGGAGCCGTCGTAGTTGCGCACGTTCTCGAAGCCCAGGAGGTGCTTGAGGACGAACCAGGTGTGGCTCGAACGCTCGCCGATGCGGCAGTAGGCGACGATCTCATCGCCCTCGTTCAGGCCTGCTCCGTCGCGGTAGATCTCATCGAGCTCGGCGCGGCTGCGGAAACCGCCGTCTTCCGCGACCGCCTTCGCCCACGGCACGCTCTGCGCGGTCGGGATGTGGCCGGCACGGAGCGAACCCTCTTCGGGGTATGCGGGAGCCGTCGTGCGCTCTCCGTTGTACTCCTCGGGGGAGCGGACATCGATCAGCGGGTTGCCGATGTGGGCGAGGACGTCTTCCTTGTAGGCGCGGAGCACTGAGTCATCGCGCTCGACCACCGGGTACTCGGTCGCCGGGCGGCTGGTCGCCTCGCGGGTGATCTCTCGGCCCTCGGCGATCCAGCGATCGCGTCCGCCGTCGAGGAGGCGGACGTCTTCATGGCCGAACAGGGAGAAGACCCAGAGGGCGTAGGCCGCCCACCAGTTGTTCTTGTCGCCGTAGATCACGACGGTGTCGTCGCGGGAGATGCCCTTGCGGCTCAGCAGTTCCGCGAAGCCCTCGCCGTCGACGTAGTCGCGGACGACGGGGTCGTTGAGCTCGGTGTGCCAGTCGACCTTCACCGCACCCGGGATGTGGCCCGTCTCATAGAGAAGCACGTCCTCATCCGACTCGACGACGACGAGTCCGGGCGTCCCGAGTCGCTGGGCGAGCCACTCCGTGGTCACGAGGCGACCGGGTTCGGCGTACTCGGCGAACTTGGGGGAGGAGGAATCGAACTCGATGGCCATGGGATCTCCGAAGCGTGTGAGCGGATGAGGGGGTGAGTGTGGACGGCGTAGTGTTGATCCGTCCCTTCGACGATAGATCCCCGCCGAGCACCCTGCGCCCGATTCGTAAGACTTCGACACAGGCCAGCACCCGATTCAGGACCGTGATGACCGACACGACCAGCCGCACCGTGCACCTCACCGATCGTCAGCCGACGGTCACCGGACCCGAGATGCTGGCGAGCCTGGTGCCGCCGCCCCAGTTCGACACGGCGACTTTCGACAGCTATCGCGCGGATCCTGCCTATCCTTCGCAGGAGGAGGCGAAGGAGACGTTGATGCGTTTCGCGGGCCGCGGCCCCGCGGTGAAGCGCGGCGGCCTCTTCAGCCGCGCGAAGAAGGAACCCGAGCTCAAACCCGGTGTCTACCTCGACGGCGGCTTCGGTGTCGGCAAGACCCACCTGCTCGCCTCCATCTATCACGCGATGCCGGCCCGACGGAAGTACTTCGGTTCCTTCATCGAGTACACCGCCCTGGTCGGGGCCCTCGGATACAAGAACACCGTCGACCTGCTCAAGGGCGCGGATCTGCTGTGCATCGACGAGTTCGAGCTCGACGATCCGGGCGACACCATGGTCATGACCCGCCTCATCGGAGAGCTCGTTCCCACGGGGACCCGCCTGGCGGCCACCTCCAACACCCCGCCGAACGCACTCGGCGAGGGACGGTTCGCCGCACAGGACTTCCTCCGCGAGATCCACGCCATGTCCGACAGCTTCCAGACCCTGCGCATCGACGGAGTGGACTTCCGCCAGCGGGTGATCGACGGACACGCCGTGGTGCTGGACGACGACGCCTATGAAGCGGCAGCAGCGACGGCGGACGGCACGGCATCCGACGACCGCTTCGACGATGTGATCCGTCACCTCGCCCAGGTGCACCCGTCTCGCTACATCCGTGTGATCGAAGGTCTCGACCAGGTCGGGCTGCGCGACGTGCATCAGCTCACCGATCAGTCCGAGGCGCTGCGCTTCGTCGCCTTCGTCGACCGCGTGTACGACGCCCAGATCCCCGTCATCGCGACCGGGCTCGGGCTCGATTCGGTGTTCTCCGAGGAGATGCTGGCCGGCGGATACCGCAAGAAGTACCTGCGCGCCGTCTCTCGACTCAACGCCTTGACGCATTCTGCGTAACCCCGAAGGGCCGCGTAACGCGATGTTCACACCAGGAGCGGCGCTGTAACAGCGGGGAAACAAACCTCACGCATGCGCGAAACGGCGCGTCGTCACACTGAAGCTCTCAATTACTTCGGATGTGAGGTTTTCCTATGGATGCTCCCGGCAACATCTCGTGGGCGATCACCGCGACAGCGCTCGTTCTGCTCATGACGCCCGGCGTCGCCTTCTTCTACGGAGGTCTCGTCAAGGCGAAGAGCGTCGTCAGCATGATGATGATGAGCTTCGGCTCGATCGGACTTGTCGCCGTGCTGTGGATTCTCTTCGGCTTCTCGATGAGCGCCGTCGACAGCCCGACCGCCTTCGCAGGCAACCCCTTCGCCGACTTCGGGCTGTCCAGCCTGGCGTCCGGTGAAGGATCGAACGTCGCGCTCCTGGGCGTCGCTTACGGCGCGACCTTCGCGATCATCACCGTCGCGCTGATCTCCGGAGCGATCGCGGATCGTGCCAAGTTCGGCAGCTGGCTGATCTTCGCCGGCATCTTCGCCACGGTCGGCTACTTCCCGGTCGCCGCGTGGGTCTGGGGTGGCGGCTGGATCATGAACCTCGGCACGACGCTCTTCGGTGAGGACAGCGGCATCGGCGTGATCGACTACGCCGGCGGTACTGCGGTCCACATCAACGCGGGTGCAGCCGCCCTGGCGCTCGCTCTGGTCCTCGGAAAGCGCATCGGCTTCCAGAAGGGCATCCTGAAGCCGCACAACGTGCCGCTGACCCTCCTCGGTGCCGCACTGTTGTGGTTCGGCTGGTTCGGTTTCAACGCCGGTGCGGAGTGGCTCGCTGAGGACATGGGCGGAGTCGGACTCATCGGGCTGAACACGCTCGGCGCCACCGCGGCCGCGATCCTGGGCTGGATCCTCATCGAGCGCATCAAGGACGGCAAGGCGACTTCGGTCGGTGCAGCCTCCGGTGCCGTCGCCGGTCTCGTCGCCATCACCCCGGCCTGCGCCAACCTCACCCCGGGCTGGTCCCTCCTGCTCGGTGCCGTAGCCGGTATCGTCTGCGCCCTCGCTGTCGAGCTGAAGTTCCGTCTCGGCTTCGACGACTCGCTCGATGTGGTCGGTATCCACCTCGTCGGCGGTCTGATCGGAACCCTGTACCTCGGCTTCTTCGCCACCGACACGGGTCTGTTCGTCGGCGGCGACGCCCGCCAGCTCGCCGTGCAGGTCATCGCCGCGGTCGGCGTGCTGATCTACTCCTTCGTGGTCGCCTTCCTCATCGGCTTCGCGATCGAGAAGACGATCGGATTCCGCGTCACGAGCGAGGACGAGATCGCCGGTGTCGACCAGGTCGTCCACGGCGAGGAGGGATACGCACTCGTCGACGCGTGAACTGCGGTTAGGGTGACCGAGTGGGCAAGAGCAACAGCATCCTGACATCACTCCTGGACATCCTGCGCAAGGCAGTGGGTTCCGGCCGGGCGCCTCGGACATCAGGTCCGAGGCGCCCGGTCGCGCGTCTGCGCACCGAGGAGCAACGACCCGCGCCGTCGTCGTCGACGGTGGAGCGGGGGCGGATGAGCGGCAGCGAGACCGTTCGCGTCGATCCGGACCGGATCACACGTCTGGAGGTCGCCTACGCGCCGCAGCGCGACGGGGCGCCGGATGCCGGGGAGATCGTCTGGACCTGGGTGCCCTACGAGGAGAATGACGGACGCGGCAAGGATCGTCCCGTTCTCGTGATCGGACGCGAGTCCGCTGAGCGCGTGTACGCCGTGCGCATGACGAGCAGACCCCACGACGGCGACCGCGACTATCTCTCGATCGGCACGGGGGAGTGGGACGCGCAGAGACGCGAATCCTGGGTCGACATCGAACAGCTCTACAGCGTGCACGAGCGAGGACTCCGTCGAGAAGCCGCTGTCCTCGACCGACGCCGCTACGACCGGGTCGGTGCCGCTCTCACACGACGCTACGGATGGTCGGCCGCGGGGTGAGGGCAGGGAACGCCTGCAGCACCATGTCGACGAGTTCCCCCAGCGGGCGGGTCAGCGGATCCGTGGCGGGGAGGCCGGTGTCGATCTCGATCCCGTCGATCGCCGCTGTGAGCTGATCCGCGGAGAGGTTCTCGTGATTCACGGTCACACCGATCACACGCGTGTCGGCGAAGGCCTCGATGAGAGCGATCTCGCTGTCGACCGTCGGCATCGCGACCATCGGGAAGTCTCCGAGCACCGTGCGGCCCGGGGCATGCTGCACGATCACTCCGGCAGGCCGGCTCCCACGGAGGATGTGCGCCGACGTGATGTACGCCGGGTGGCTGAGCGCGCCTTGCCCCTCGACGATGATCACGTCCGGGTCTTCGCCCTCGAACGCCGCGACCACCTGGTTCTCGACCTCCCCTGAGCAGTACTGCGGGACGAGTGCGTCGAGCGCCACGCCGTAGCGGCCGCCCTGGATGATCGTGGTCTGTCCGGTGCCGACCATGACGGCATGGATGCCGCGTTCGTTCAGCGCACGAACCAGGATCGTCGCGGTGGTGCGCTTGCCGATGGCTCCGTCGGTGCCGAGGATCGCGATGCGCGGACAGGTCACGTCGAAGATCCGCCCGGAGAACAGGTGGAGGTCCTTCTTCTCGCGCGGGCGGCGGATGTCGGTGATCGTCACTCCGGCCAGCAGCGCGGCGGCCACGAACTCGGCGTCGTCGGTGAGGAACTCGTGCAGACCGTTGATGATGTGCATGGCTCGAGCGATCCCGTCGAGGAGTACGGTGCGCTGACCCGCCGAGAGGAGGCCGTCTGCCGGTGCGACGCCGCAGATCAGGTAGTCCGGGACGTGACCGGCGTGCGCGATGCCCGTGACGAGATCACTGACGATCGGGAGGCCGTTCGCGGTGCCGTCCAGCAGCATGCCGGCATCCGCACCGGCGTGGGTGCTGTCGATGACACTGAGGATCTCGTACTTCTCGGAGTGGCGGACCAGTCCGTTCGCCGTTTTGCCGTCCTGCTCCCCGAATTGACCTTCGCAGTAGACGATCGCCGTCGAGCCGCTCGGGAGGGCGATGGGTGCGGCCCATGCGTGCGCAGGGTCTCGGAAGGTAGGGGTTGACGGGATGGGCATGACGCTCCTCGGGCTCACACAGAGGAGGCGACGGAGAACGAAATGACCGATGAGGCCCGTTGGTCGACGAGAAGTCTTCCCTGATGCCGGCGAGTTGCCGACACTGCTCACCGTAGCAGCGCCGCCTGGGACCGAGCCGCGAACACTCGTCCGCGACCCTTCCTCACGCCGCGGGCAATCCGATGCGCGGAGGGCTTCGAACCAGTGGTGAGTCGCGTTCAGCGGCGCCACACAAGGAGGAATCATGCGTTTCATCCCCACCAAGGTCCACGGAGCTCTCGACTACATCGTCGGCATCGCCCTGATCGCCGCGCCCTGGCTGTTCGGCTTCGCGAGCATGGGCGGACCCGCGGTCATCATCCCGATCGTCCTCGGCATCGGGCTCATCGTCTACAGCCTGTTCACGAAGTACGAGTGGGGTCCGTTCGGTTTCATCCCGATGCCCGTGCATCTCGTGTTCGACATCGTCGCCAGCCTGTTCCTCGCGCTGTCGCCCTGGATCTTCGGCTTCTCCGGAGAGGCTCTCAACGTCTGGCTGCCGCACGTCGTGGTGGGGGCAGCGGTGATCGTCGTCGTCCTCTTCTCGCAGCCGGAGCCTGCGAACGCACGAGGACGCGCAGCCACGGCCTGATCACGTCCCGATACGCGGTGCCGGGCGACTGGACTTCCCGAAGCAGTCGCCCGGCATCGTCATGTGACGGTCCACCCGCGGTCATCTTCTCCGCGCAGCGCTGCGCTCAGCCAACGCGCGTAGAGCACCCAGGGTTCGCCCTCGTGGCGGAGCTGCGAGACGTGCGCGCGCAGAGCGGGCGTGAAGGTGAACCACTCGCCGCCCTCGCGGATGGAGGCGAAGTCGCGGTGTCGCTGCTGCTCCAGGGACCGCCCTCCTCGTTCGAAGGCGAGGAGCTCGTCGTGCCGGAGCGCGGCGAGGCGTCTGCGGGGGTTGCTGCTCGTCCCGATCTTCACGCGCTCGTCGAAGCGGATGTAATAGACGACGTCGACGCGGGGGAGCGGGAGGTCGGCGTCCGGTACATCGCCGTAGCGCCAGCCGCACGCCGCACAGCACCAGTGCTCCTCGGTGCGGATCCCTGCGCCGCCGCCGCAGAGCGCGCACGGGCCGGGGAGAGCGTGAGTCGTCGACACCGGGGCAGACTACGCGCACGGTCGGACAGAACCGACGATGCGACCGAGGAACGGTGCCCCCGGGTCTTCTGCCTGCGTGGTCGTGCGTTTAGCCTCGAGGGGAAGCGTACGGTCCGGAAGGAGCGGTGATGGAGTCGAAGGTGCGACGTGTCCTGCGCGCGTTGGGCATCGCGTCGTTGTCCTCGTTGCTTCTGAGCGCCTGCGCGCCGCTGCCTCACAGCGTCTCTGAGGGCGAAGCCCCGGGGGAGACCTCGACGGTCGTCGAAGATCTGGCCGCGCCGTGGTCCATCGCTTTCCATGAGGGGGCCGCGCTGATCAGCGAGCGCGACACCGCGCGGGTGCTGGAGATCTCCGACGACGGGAACGTGCGTGAGGTCGCCGTGATCGACGGTGTGGAGCCACGAGGCGAAGGCGGTCTCCTGGGCATCGCCGTCCAGGAGGGGTGGCTCTACGCGTACTCCACTGCGGCGGACGAGAACCGGGTGCAGCGGTTTCCGCTGTCCGGCTCCCCGGGATCGATCGAGCTCGGCGAGTCCGACACGGTACTCTCGGGACTCGCGGCCGCGACGAATCACAACGGAGGCCGCATCGCGTTCGGTCCGGACGGCATGCTGTACGTGACCGTCGGCGACGCCGGCGATCGCGAGAGCGCACAGGATCCGAGGAGTCTTTCGGGGAAGATCCTCCGCATCACACCGGACGGCGGCATACCCGAGGACAACCCGTTCGAGGGCTCACCCGTGTACAGCCTCGGCCACCGCAACCCGCAGGGACTGGGCTGGGACGATCGCGGCACGATGTACGCGAGCGAATTCGGCCAGGACACCTGGGATGAGCTCAACGTCATCGAGGCGGGCGGCAACTACGGGTGGCCGGAGGTCGAGGGCGTCGGAGAACGTGGAACCTTCACCGATCCGGTGCAGCAGTGGGCCCCGGATGCGGCGAGTCCCAGCGGGATCGCGATCGCGGACGGTGCGATCTTCGTCGCCAACCTTCGCGGCGAGCGAGTGCGTCGGGTACCGCTGGACGACCTGTCCGCCTCCACCGAGTTCTTCTCGGGCCAGTACGGTCGGATCCGCGATGTGGCGGTGGCTCCGGATGGTGCGCTCTGGGTTCTGACCAACAACACGGATGGCCGGGGTCGACCTGCGTACGGCGACGACAGGGTCATCCGCATCACGCTGGAGTAGCGGCGAATCGGAGGTTTTGGTGGGCGATACCGGACTCGAACCGATGACCTCTTCCGTGTGAAGGAAGCGCGCTACCAACTGCGCCAATCGCCCATACCCGCGGGGTACGTCAACCGATACTACCCGACGCTCGGAGCCCTCGCGGACCAGCCAGCAAGACACGCGCGAGATTCGCAACGGGTTTGGCGGACGGGAAATCTTCGGCTAATGTTTCATGAGTGCCCGGGACAACCGGGAACGAAATGCGGATGTAGCGCAGTTGGTAGCGCACAACCTTGCCAAGGTTGGGGTCGCGAGTTCGAGTCTCGTCATCCGCTCGAGTGCAGAGGATCTTCTTCGGAAGGTCCTTCGCACGTGGGGTCAATCCACACGGTGGCGTGGCCGAGCGGCTAGGCACCGGCCTGCAAAGCCGTTTACACGGGTTCGAATCCCGTCGCCACCTCACGGGAAAACTGAATAGCCCCAACGGGCGCGATTGGCGCAGCGGTAGCGCGCTTCCCTGACACGGAAGAGGTCACTGGTTCGATCCCAGTATCGCGCACAGACAAACCCCCGGGATTTCCGGGGGTTTTTTCGTGTGCCCACGTCTGCGCTGCGGCGCGGGGGGACGCCTGCGCTCGCGCGATCGCTCGCAGGAGCGCAGGCGTCGGCCCTCCGGCGTCCGCTCCCTCTAGAGCCCTCCCGTGCGACCTGGCCACGCCGTCGTAGCCGGTGGGTGCCTCCTGGCGTGATCCGTTCGCCTCATGTCAGGAGCGTCTCACCGATGAACCCGCCCTCCGCGCAACCCGGCGGGATCGCGAAGACGGCCGAGCCGATCGGTACCGTCCACTCGTTGAGCAGGTCGAGTTCGTCGAGCCTCCGCTGCATCGGGACGAACTGCGAGTCGACGTCGGCCTGGAAAGAGACGAAGAGCAGGCCCGACTCCGAGACGGAAGCGCCCGAAGGGCGTTCGTCGTAGTTGTACCCTCGCCGGAAGATCCGTTCGGCACCGTCGCCGCGGGCACGGCGGATGTGAGCGAACTGCGGGATGACGGGGAAGCCGAGGGATGTCTTCGCCTCGAAGTCCGGTTCATCGAACTCCTCGGTGCCGGTCAGCGGCGCTCCATTGGCGAGTGTCCTCCCCACCGATGCATCGCGTCCGCTGCGATCCAGCCGGTCCCACTTGTCGAGGTCCATGTGGATGCGTCGGAGCACCATGCCCGTCCCGCCGGCGAGCCAGCCGTCCGCACTCCACACGACCTCATCGAAGTCCGCTGTGCCGGGTTCCGGGTTGGTCGTGCCGTCCACCTGTCCGAAGAGGTTCCGCATGGTCGTGCCGGGGCGCTCCGTTCCGTACGCGCGGCGGAAGCCCTGCTGCGTCCACCGGACGTCGGCGAAGCCCCGGGCGTCCTTCAACAGCATCCGGGTCGCGTGGGCCACGGTAAGCGGGTCATCGGCGGCGATCTGCAGGAGGAGGTCGCCGTCGGAGAACTCCGCCTGCAACCGGTCCACCCCGAAAGCAGGCAGGGGGGCGAGCCACGATGGACCAACGCCGCCTGCACGCGCGACGAAGTTCGGGCCGAAGCCGAACGTCACGGTGAGCCTCGCCGGAGCGAGCGCGAGCTCCGGCTCGGAGTCGGCGAGCGCGGCGCGACCCTGCGTCAGGCGTGCGGCGTCATCGGTCAGGAGTCCCATCAGCCGGGCCAGCCCGTCGCGATCGACGTCGTCATGCAGGTCGAGGGCGACGAAGAGCCCGTGCGCCTGCGCAGCCGTGTCTATGCCCGCTTGATGGTCGCCGAAGAACGGTACGGTCTGCTCACCGTTCATCGGGGTGGAGGCGGGTGCCTGATCAGCATCCGCGCGGTTCAGGGCGAGATCCACTCCGACGGCAGCGACCGCGCCGACACCGGCGACAGCTCCTCCGAGAAGGAACTGTCGCCGGGTCGACCCGGAGCGTCGGGAGCGGGCGCCCTCAGAGGGCGCCGACATCAGTGATCCATACCCTCGTGCTCTTCGCCGTCCTCATAGTTCTCGTTCGCGCCGGAGTAGTCCTTCACCGGGGCCGTGAACTCGTAGGTGGAGTCGTCCGAGAACGTCACGGTGAAGGTGACGTCGTTGCCGGCGGTGAGCGGGGCGCTCAGATCCATCAGCATGATGTGGTTCGCTCCCGGCTCCAGCGCGAGCGTCTCTCCGGCGGGAATGACGAATCCGCCGGCCTTCTCGCGCATGACCATCTCGCCTGCCTCGTTCTCGACGGTCTCGTGCAGCTCGATCATCGGCGACGCCTCGGACGTCACCGACACGACGGTCACGTCGTCGTCTCCGCTGTTGACGAGGGTTCCGAAGCCGGCGGACATTCCCTCTTCGGCCGACTTCACCCACGCATCCTCGATGGTGACGGTGTCACCATCGGGACGCGTCGTGGGCTCACTCGTGGGGCTCTCAGGAGCGCACCCGGTGAGCGCGAGCAGCGAGACCGCGATCACAGCGGCGAGTCGGGGGAGGTTCTTGGTGGTGTTCACAATGGTGCCTTTCACAGGTCATCTGCTGTCGTCCGCGGACGACGAAGGAATCGAATGAGCACGAGGAGGAGGACGGCCACAGCCGCTCCACCTGCGCCGATGAGCAGCACCCGGAGGGTGGTGCTCGAACCTGTTGCGTTCTGATCCGGTTGTTCTTCGCCTGCGGAGGATGTCGTCGCCGTGTCACCGGATGTCGGGACCTGCATCGGTTCGGCATCGCCGACCGTGAAGGGGATGACCCCGGCGATCGGATGACCGTCCTCCGACACCACCTGCCATCGCACCTGGTAGCCGGCAACGGGCATCCCCGCTTCGAGTCTGGCGGTGACCGTGCGCCCGGCGACCGTGGCGTCGCCGGAGACCCAGTCCTTCCCCGAGGCGTCGACGACCATGACGACAGCCCCGGTCAGCGAATCATCGAGGACCAGGAGCTCACCGGAGAACGACATCGTGATGTCTTCCGGCGCGGCCGCCAACTGCTCGTCAGCGGCCGGGGAGCTGGATACCAACTGGTCGTGGGCGGACGCGGGCGTGGCGATCGCGAGGGTCGCGATCGTCGCCAACGCCAACCCGGCCGCAATCCTGCGGACAGGGAACATGGGATGACCTCTCATCAGACGCCGCGTGTGCGGCGTTCATGCATGCGTTCAGAACCCGCGCGCGACGATCGCGCACGGTGTGACGCGCCTCTGGACCGTGAGGGTCCAGGGCACGGATCAGATCGCAGCGGAGAGAGGAGGAGCGCGGCCCCGAAGGGTCGCCAGAAGGATGAGGCCGCGGCTGCAGGCGAGGTCGAAGACGCCGCGCAGACGGCGGGGCAGACGTATCGCCGGGAGGAGCAGGACGTGATCGACACGGCGGCGCAGCCATCGACTCAGCTGCCGGGCGAGGTCTCGCACGGCGAGGACCAGACGCTCGCCCCGGTACAGCGCGGCCACCGTCAGCAGTGCCGCGACCGCGTGGCCGAGCCACATCGAGGTGTCAGCGGCGACCGCCTCCGGGATGCCGGGCCCCGTGGGGATCACGAGCGGTCCGCCGTGCACGTGCGGCGTCGAGACTCCGGAGGGCGTGACGGTGCCGAGCACGAACAGCGCGTGGAACAGGAACTGACTCACCGCGACGGACACTCCGAGTCGGATGAGTGACAACGAGCGTCCGGCGAGGAGGACGCAGACCATGAACGAGAAGATCCACGGGACGAGGATGCCGAGCGCGCCGGGCACCTGCCCGCCGCCGGTCACGTGGCCGGCGAGTGCGACGAAGATCGCGAGTGACGACGCAGCGAAGCCGCGGATGACGGCTGGCTTCCTGGATTCGGTCACGCTTCCAGTCTGGCACGGACGGCGCGAACCACCGTCGCACGCCTACCGATCGCGGACGCGGTCGTTCCCCTCGCGCCGTGTCTTCGGGGCCCGCTTGACGGCGTCGTACGCTGCGAGCGCAGCTTTCCGTGTCTCCGCGAGGTCGACGATCGGCTCCGTCGGCGCCTTCGATGCCCAACGCGAGATGTAGACGCCCTGCGGGTCGAACTTCTTGGCCTGCAGTTCGGGGTTGAACACGCGGAAGTACGGTGCGGCATCCGCTCCGGAACCCGCTACCCACTGCCAGTTGAAGGGGTTGCTGGCTTCGTCGGCGTCGACCAGCGTGTCCCAGAACCACTCCTCGCCGTGTCGCCAGTCGATCAGCAGATTCTTGATGAGGAACGACGCCGTCACCATGCGCACCCGGTTGTGCATGTAACCCGTGTGCCAGAGCTCGCGCATCCCGGCATCCACCAGCGGGACGCCCGTCTCTCCGTGCTGCCAGGCATCCAGCTGCGACGGGTCGAGCGGCGGCCAAGGGAAGGCGTCGAACTCCGGCCGCAGGTTCTTCGCCGCCAGATCCGGGAAGTGGTACAGCGTGTGCCAGGCGAACTCGCGCCAGCCGAGCTCCGAGAGGAAGCGGCCGCTGCCGTCGATGCCGACCGCCTCGTGCCAGACCGTGAACGGGCTCACCTCGCCCCAGCGGAGCCGCGGTGACAGCAGCGAGGTGGCGCCCGCAGACGGCTCGTCACGGGCGCTGTCGTAGCCGGGAAGGTCGTTCTCGAGGAACTCCTTCACACGGCGCCGCGCGGCCGGCTCACCCGGCTCCCAGGTCTCGCGGAGTCCCGATGCCCAGTCCGGTGTCGTGGGGAGAAGCGCCCAGTCCTCGAGGGCGTCGGATGCCGGCGGACGCGGTGCTCCCGCGATCTCCCGGGGCTCGGGGAGGGGAGTGCGAGGCGCAGGGAGGGCGAGGCATGCGCGCCAGAACGGCGTGAAGACCGAGTAGTGGGTGCCGCTGCCGGTCGTGATCGTCCACGGTTCGTGGAGGAGCGACGCGGCGAAAGATGCGACCGTGACGCCATCCGCGCGGAGTGCCGACTTGATGCCCGCGTCGACGGCGCGTTCCGGGCCGCCGTAACGACGGTTCCAGAACACGGCCCCGGCTCCGGCATCCGTCACGAGCTCCCTCAAGACGCCGTCCGCAGCGCCCCGCCTCAGCACGAGTGTCGCCCCCTTGTCATGCAGGCGTTCCGCGAGCGAGGCGAGCGAATGGTGCAGCCACCACCGTGCTGCGCCGCCGAGCGGACGGAGCCCCTCGGATTCCTCATCGAGCACGAACAGCGCGATGATCGGCTCGCCGTGCTCGATCGCCGCACGGAGTGCAGGATTGTCTGCCAGGCGAAGGTCGTCACGGAACCAGACGATCGAAGGAGAGGACATCGCCCCATTGTCCCTGACCCCGAGGACGATGGACGCTGTCCGCGGAGGCGGGTTCAGCGGCGGCGCGGGGGACGCTCGTCCGTCGCCCAGAGCGCCCACAGCACGAGCAGCGGCTGCAGGAAGAGGCGCCCGAGTCGTCGGGCATCCGTATCGAGTCCCGGGGTGGATCGTCCGGTCTGCCACTGATGGACGTTCCCGGGGAAGACGGCGACGAAGAACGCGGCGGTCGCCCAGCCGATCCGGCGACGTTCGCGGGGGAGCGCGATGAGGCCGGCGGACAGGGCGATCTCGGCGGCACCGGAAGCGAGGACGATGTCGTTCTTGTCGAGCTTCGTCACCTGCACCGCCCAGTCGGGCACGACGATACGGAAGCCGCGGGTCGAAGTGAAGTGCATGATGCCGATCGCGCCCAGCGCGATCGCAAGGATCCATCGGGCGACTGCTCTCATGCCCTCACGCTACGTGATGGTCCGGCGATCCGCGCCCTGCGAACTCATACCGAGGGGGCATACGAGGTCCGTACCCCGGTGGGTGGCGGACTCCGCCGGACGCTTCGTACGCTGAGACCATGCGCTCACGTCTCGTCGGTTCTTCCGTCCTCCTCCTCGCCCTCTCCGCATCGGCGCTGACGGATGCGCGTCGTTCGACGCGGGACCGGTCGTCTCGCAGGAGCGTGCGGTGCCGGATGTCGCCGCGGTCGAGCTCGACACCTCCGGCGATCTGACCGTGACTCTCGGCGCGACGCCCGCACTCACCGTGACGGCGGGCGAGCGGGTCATCGAGCACCTGACCGCCCACGTCGAAGGCGGCGTCCTGCGGCTCGGGATGAACGGCGAGCCGGTGCTCCGGAACGGCGAGATCCGCTACGAGCTGACCGTGTCGTCTCTCGAATCGCTCGTGGTGCAGGGGTCAGGCGATGCCCGCATCGACCTGTCCGGTGCGATCGCCCCGACGGTGACCGTGCGCGGCTCGGGCGACGTGGAGGCCACGGGGATCGATGCTGCGACGGCTGTGCTCCGGGTCGACGGCGCCGGCGAGATCGTCGCCCATGACACCGTCGTCGAGGACCTGACCGTGCGCATCGACGGCTCCGGCGCGGTGGCGATCGACGGCACGGCGCGCTCCCAGGACGTCTCGATCCGCGGTTCCGGCGAACACACGGCCGAGGATCTGCGCAGCGAGGACGCTTTCGTCTCGATCCGCGGTTCAGGGAGCGCAGATGTGACCGTGGACGGAAACCTCGCGGTCGTCATCGACGGCAGCGGCGACGTCTCCTATGGCGGGAAAGCCCGTGTCACCCAGGAGATCGCAGGATCGGGAGATGTCCGGCGCCGATGACCAAGAGCGGGTGCGACGCCGTCGCGTAGCGGTCCGGAGCGCCCGACCGTACCGGTAACCTGGGTACCGACCCAGATGGAGAGTTTCTGTGCCTGAAAACGCCCGGCCGAATGACGGCTTCGCCCTGTTCACTGACCGAAACGTCGTCGCTATGCGCGTCAACGGCGAACTCAAGGATCTCGCCACGACCCTGACCGACACCGACGAGGTCGAGCCGATCACGATCGACAGTCAGGACGGGCTGAACATCCTCCGCCACTCCGCGGCCCATGTGCTGGCACAGGCGGTGCAGCGCATCAACCCGCAGGCGAACCTCGGCATCGGTCCGCCCATCACGGACGGCTTCTACTACGACTTCGGCGTCGAGACCCCGTTCACGCCCGAAGACATCAAGGCCATCACCAAGGAGATGCAGCGCATCGTCCGCGAGGGCCAGCGCTTCGTCCGCCGGGTCGTGACGGACGACGAGGCGCGCGCCGAGCTCGCCGACGAGCCGTTCAAGCTGGAGCTCATCGGACTCAAGGGCGGGAAGGAAGCGGCGGAGGGTGCCTCCGTCGAGGTCGGCGAGGGCGAGCTGACGATCTACGACAACACCACCCGCGACGGCGAGGTCGTCTGGAAGGACCTCTGCCGCGGCCCTCATCTGCCCAACACGCGCATGATCGGCAACGGCTGGGACCTCACCCGCATCGCCGCCGCGTATTGGCGGGGCAGTGAGAAGAACCCGCAGCTGCAGCGCATCTACGGCACGGCGTGGCCCACCAAGGACGAGCTGCGCGCGTACCAGCACCGGCTGGAGGAGGCCGCCAAGCGCGACCACCGTCGCCTCGGCAAGGAGCTCGACCTGTTCTCGTTCCCCGAGGAGATCGGCTCCGGCCTCTCGGTCTGGCACCCGCGCGGCGGCGTCATCCGTGGCGAGATGGAGCAGCACGCTCGCAAGCGCCACATCGAGGGCGGCTACACCTATGTGTACACGCCGCACATCTCGAAGGAAGACCTGTTCCTCACGTCGAACCACCTCGTCACGTACAAGGAGGGCATGTTCCCGCCGATCGTGATGGACGAGGAGCGCGACGACGAAGGCAACATCACCAAGCAGGGCCAGGACTACTACCTGAAGCCCATGAACTGTCCGATGCACATCCTCATCTACAAGGAGCGCGCGCGCAGCTACCGTGACCTGCCGTTGCGGTTCGCCGAGAACGGCACGGTCTACCGCAACGAGCTCTCCGGCGCGCTGCATGGCCTCACCCGCGTGCGGGGCTTCACCCAGGACGATTCGCATCTGTTCGTGACGCCCGATCAGCTCGAGGCCGAGGTCGCCAAGGTCCTCGAGTTCATCCTCTCGATGCTGCGCGACTTCGGTCTGACCGATTTCGAGCTCGAGCTCTCGATGAAGGACGACGAGAAGTCGAAGTGGATCGGCACGGACGAGTTCTGGGAGTCGTCCACCGATGCGCTGCGCCGCGTCGCCGTCGCCTCCGGCCTCAAGCTGACCGAGGTCCCCGGTGAGGCTGCGTTCTACGGTCCGAAGATCGACCTCAAGACGCGCGATGCGATCGGTCGCACCTGGCAGCTCTCCACCGTGCAGGTCGACCCCAACCTGCCCGAGCGCTTCGACCTCGAGTTCATGGACAAGGACGGGCAGAAGAAGCGCCCGATCATGATCCACCGCGCGCTGTTCGGCTCGATCGAGCGGTTCTTCGCGATCCTGCTCGAGCACTACGCGGGCGACTTCCCGGTGTGGCTCTCGCCGGTGCAGGTCGTGGGCATCCCGGTCGCCGAAGACTTCGCCGACTACCTGGGCGAGGTCGTCGACACGCTGCGCGCCCAAGGTGTGCGCGCGGAGCTCGACACTTCGGACGACCGCATGCAGAAGAAGATCCGCACGCACACGACCGGCAAGGTGCCGCTGCTGCTGATCGCGGGGGAGAAGGACCGTGACGCCGGCACCGTCTCGTTCCGCTACCGCGACGGCGCCCAGGAGAACGGGGTTCCGATCGCGGACGCCGTGGCTCGGATCCGCGCAGCCATCGACAGCCACGCCCTGGTGCAGACAGCAGGGGACCTGGCGTGACCGAGGGGGAGCAGCCGCTGGAGGACGCCGGACGTCTGGCCGGTGTGCCCGACGAGTTCCAGCGGCTGTGGACCCCGCATCGGATGGCGTACATCCAGGCCGGGCCCGAACCCCTCCGTGAGGAATGTCCGTTCTGCGAGGCGCCGAAGTTCCCGGACACCGAGCGCCTCGTGGTCGCTCGCGGCGAGACCGCCTACGTGCTGTTGAACCTGTTCCCGTACAACTCGGGCCATCTGCTCGTCTGCCCGTACCGTCACATCGCCACCTACGACCAGGCGACGCCGGAGGAGGTCGCCGAGATCGGTGCTCTCACGCAGACCGCGATGCGCGTGCTGCGGGAGGTCTCCCGGTGCGACGGCTTCAACCTCGGCATGAATCAAGGTGCGGTGGCAGGAGCCGGTGTCGATGCCCATCTGCACCAGCACGTGGTGCCGCGGTGGACGTCGGACGCGAACTTCTTCCCGATCATCGCGAAGACCAAGGCGCTGCCGCAGCTCCTCGGCGAGGTGCGTCACGCCGTGGCTGCCGCGTGGCCGCAGCCGGAAGGGCCGACCGAGAAGGTCAGCGCACCTGACGCGCCGTGAACTGCATCTGCGGGTTCGCGTAGAACTCCTGCGCCTCGACCAACTGGAGCTCACGCTCGCCGGACTCCAGCGTCGCCTTCAGCAGGTCGTACACGCTGGACGCCGTGCGTTCGAGCGCGACCTTCGCGCTCCCGGTCTCGACGTAGTGCGCGGTGAACAGCGCTGCCGTCACGTCACCGGAGCCGTTCGCCTTCATCGGAAGGTGCGGGGTCTGCACGACCCAGGCACCCTTCTCGTCGGCGGCGAGCATCTCGATCGTGCCCTCTTCGCGGTCGGGTCGTTCGACGCTCGTCACGAGGACGGTCCGCGGACCCATCGCGTGGGCGAGGTCGACCGAAGCGAGCGTGGACTCCAGCGTGTCCGGCTCGGTGTCGGTGAGGAAACCCAGCTCGAACTGGTTCGGCGTGATGATGTCCGCGACCGGCACCACGCGCTCCCGCAGGAGCACGGGGATGGCCAGGGCGACGAAGCACCCCGACTTGGCATTGCCCATGACCGGATCGCACGCGTAGACGGCGTTCGGGTTCGCCGCCTTCACCCGCGCGACGGCGTCGATGATCACGTCGCCGATGCCCTCTCCGCCCTGGTAGCCGCTGAGGATCGCGTCGATGCCCCCGAAGACGCCACGCTCTTCGATCCCGGTGATGACCTCACGCACGTCATCGGGGGCGATCAGCGGTCCGCGCCACGCGCCGTAGCCGGTGTGGTTGGAGAAGTTCACCGTGTAGACCGGCAGCACTTCGACGCCGATGCGCTGCAGCGGGAACACGGCCGCCGAGTTGCCGACGTGTCCGTAAGCGACGGCGGACTGGATGGAGAGGATCTTCATTCTCCGACCCTTTCGTTCAGGGCGGGGCGTTGCCCGCGACAGGTGGTGGTCATCGTCCGGCGGCGACGAGGTCAGCGACGAGCGTCTCCGCGTCGGCATCGGACAGGTCGTGAACGGTCAGACGCAGGTGGTGGGAGGGCTCCGCGCGTTCGTCGAGCGCGAAGTCGTCTCCGGTGCGGGCGAGCCACCCGCGTCGCATGAGTCGATCGGCAACCGTCCGCGCGGGTCGCGACAGCTCGACCCACAGGCTGAGACCGTCGGACTCGGTCGCGTCGATCCCGTGCGCGCGCAGTCTCTCGACGAACGACGCATTCCGCTCGGCATAGTGCGCAGCCGCCGCGGCGACCTCGGTCCTGACCGTCTCGTCGGTCAGTTGCGTCAGCGCGAGGCGTTGCAGGAGGTGACTGACCCACGTGGTTCCCGGGCTCAGGCGCATCGCGAGCCGTTCCGCGGTCTCGGCATCCGTGGCCGCGATCGCGAGGCACATGTCTGGTCCGAGGAACTTCGACACCGACCGCACGAGGGCGAACCGTCTGTGTTCAGCGCCGATGAGGGACTCGTAGGGCCCCTGCGACAGCATCGAGAAGTGGTCGTCCTCGACGATCAGCACGTACGGATGGTCGGCGAGTATCGCGCGGAGCTCGGCCGCCCGCGTCGCCGTGAGGCTCGCCCCGGTCGGGTTCTGTGCGCGCGGGGTGCAGATGATGGCGCGGACGCCTGCGTCCAGCGCCGCTCGCAGTCCGTCGACGGTCATGCCTTCGCCGTCGACGGGCACGGGGACCGCCCGGTAGCCGCCCAGACGCACCGTGTGGATGCTCGCGAGGAAGCAGGGGTCTTCGAGTGCCACGGCGTCGTCGCGCATGAGTGCCTGCGCAAGCAGACGCTCGACCGCGTCGACGGCACCGCTCGTCACCGTGATCCGGAAGTCGTCGGCGCGGAGATCGGACGAGATCCACTGCCGGGACCACTCTTCGAGGCCACGATCGATCACGGGCTCGCCGTAGAGCACGGGACGGGAGGCGATCGTCATCAGCGCGGGTGCCGGGTCGGGGATGAGCCGGGGGTCGGGGTTGCCCGTGCCGATGTCGCGAAGCACCGTGTCGGGCGCGTATCCCTCCTGGGCCACCGATTCGAGACCTGCCACGACGGTGCCCGCACGCCCGCGCGAGACGACGAGGCCTGCCTGGGCGAGCTGCCGGTACGCGGCCACAGCCGTGTTGCGGTTGACGCCGAGCGTGGCAGCGAGCTCGCGCACCGGGGGGAGGACAGCACCGACCCGGAGGATTCCGCGGTCGCGCAAGGAACGCACGCTGTCGGCGATGTCCGCTGCGGTCGTCCCGGTGATCTGGTCGCTCATGGTCCTCCTCTGTGATTCTAGGTCGAATCGGACAGTGCTATGTTTGACCTAGATCAAACCCGACTTCGGTGCATCCGACAGGAGTTCCCCATGGCAGAGCAGACAACCACCGGATCCGCGCGCGTCAAGCGCGGCCTCGCCGAGATGCTCAAGGGCGGCGTCATCATGGACGTCGTCACGGCAGAGCAGGCGAAGATCGCCGAAGACGCGGGCGCCGTCGCCGTGATGGCTCTCGAGCGTGTGCCGGCGGACATCCGTGCGCAGGGCGGTGTCTCCCGCATGAGCGACCCCGACATGATCGACAGCATCATCGACGCCGTCTCCATCCCCGTGATGGCGAAGGCCCGCATCGGGCACTTCGTCGAGGCGCAGGTGCTGCAGGAACTCGGTGTGGATTACATCGACGAGTCCGAGGTGCTCTCACCGGCCGACTACGTCAACCACATCGACAAGTACGGCTTCACCGTCCCGTTCGTGTGCGGTGCGACGAACCTCGGCGAGGCGCTCCGCCGCATCAATGAGGGAGCGGCGATGATCCGTTCCAAGGGAGAGGCCGGGACCGGCGACGTCTCCGAGGCGATGAAGCACATCCGCAAGATCCGCGGAGAGATCGCCGCGCTCACCGCGCTCCCCAAGGACGAGCTCTTCGTCGCGGCGAAGGAGTTGCAGGCCCCGTACGAACTCGTCGCCGAGATCGCTGAGACCGGCACGCTCCCGGTCGTGCTGTTCGTGGCCGGAGGGGTCGCGACCCCCGCCGATGCCGCCATGATGATGCAGCTCGGTGCTGACGGCGTCTTCGTCGGCTCCGGCATCTTCAAGTCGGGCAACCCGGCAGAGCGGGCCAAGGCCATCGTCAAGGCGACGACCTTCTATGACGACGCCAAGGTCATCGCCGAGGTTTCGCGTGGGCTGGGCGAGGCGATGGTCGGCATCAACGTGAGCGACCTCCCGGCACCTCACCGTCTCGCCGAGCGTGGCTGGTAGAGGCAAGGTCGGCGTCCTCGCATTGCAGGGCGACGTGCGCGAGCATGTCGCCCTGCTGACGGGACTCGGCGCCGATGCCACTCCGGTGCGTCGCCCCGACGAGCTCGCCGCGGTCGACGGACTCGTGATCCCGGGGGGCGAGTCGAGCGTGATCGACAAGCTCTCCCGGATCTTCGGCATGCAGGAGCCGATCCGCGACGCGATCGCCTCGGGCATGCCGGTGCTCGGCACCTGCGCGGGCTTGATCATGCTCGCGGATGACATCGTCGACGCGATCGACGGGCAGGAGTCGTTCGGAGGGCTCGACGTCGTCGTGCGCCGGAACGCCTTCGGTCGCCAGGTCGAGTCGTTCGAGGCGGAACTCGAGGTCCCTGCGTTCGGCGGGGGCCCGGTGTCGGCGGCCTTCATCCGTGGGCCCGTGGTCGAGTCGGTCGGTCCGCGCGCGACCGTGCTCGCGGCGCTGCCGGACGGGCGCGTGGTCGCGGTGGAGCAGGGGAATCTGCTCGGACTGAGCTTCCACCCCGAGATCACGGGGGAGCGCCGTTTTCACGAACGCTTCCTCGCACGGGTGGAGTCGCGGCACCGTACGAGGGCTCCGCAGAGCGCCTAGGTCCGGCCGAGGGTCCGGGTCAGACCGGGCGCCGGTGAGAGAGGAGCCAGTCGTACAGCTCGGGGTTCTCATAGGTCTCGGTCCAGGAATCGTGACCGACGCCTGCGTATCGAGTGAACCGGGCGTCGGCACCGAGGCCTCGGAGTTCGTTGACGATCTGTTCCGTGGCGGAGAACGGCACGACATCGTCGGCATCACCGTGGAAAGCCCAGACGGGCACGTCACGGAGCGGCGCAGCGCTCTGCATCCAGAGTCCTCCGCAGATCGGCGCGATCGACGCGAGCCGGTCGGGATAGCGCACCGCCAGGCTCCAGGCCCCGAATCCGCCCATGCTGAGTCCTGTCACCGATATGCGGGACGCATCGATGCGGTGTGCCGCGACGACCTCGTCGAGCAGCACGGACAACGTCGAGAGCTCCGCGACCCACTGACTCGATTCGCCGCACTGAGGCGTGACGAGGACGAAGGGGAACTCCTGCCCGGCATCCGCCAGACTCGGCGGACCGTGCACGGCGGCGAGCTCGACGTCGGTACCGCGCTCACCCGAACCATGCAGGAACAGGACGAGTGGCCACCGTCGGTCGGGGTCGGTGTCGTAGTCGTCCGGGAGATGGAGCAGGTACCGCAGGGAGTCGGCCGGCGTCGGCTCGCCGTTCCGCACGTCCGAAGAGCGGGAGGCAGGAGTGATGTGTCGCGATCTGCGCATGTGTCCATCCTGCGCCATGTGCGCCGGTCTTCCGAGGGAACGATGTGCGGAGCGGGCAACCGGATGTGGAGCCCACGGTCTCGGTCATCCGCCCGCCGAACCTGCGGCGACCAGGCCGCGGATGGCTTCGACCGTGCGGCCGATGTCTTCCGGGGTGGTCGCCCAGGACGACATCGAGCACCGCAGAGCCGCACGCCCTTCCCATTCGGCACCCGTCATCGCGGCCGTCCCGTCGACGAGGATCGCCGCGCCGAGCGCACGCGTCGCTTCGTCGGAGCCGAGGCGGAACATCACCTGTGTGTAGTCGACGTCGTTGATGACTTCCACCGACTCCACTGTTCGGAGTCCCGCCGCCATCGCGACGGCGTTCGCATGCAGACGGTCAATGAGTTCCGCAATGCCCGACCGACCGAGACTGCGCAGTGCGGCCCACGCGGGAACCCCGCGGGCGCGTCGAGAGAGTTCCGGGGTGACATCCCACGGGTCGAGCCCCGAATAGATCAGATAGTCGCCTCCGGTGCGGAATGCGGCGATCGAGTCGGCCGGGTCGCGCACGATCGCCATGCCGCAGTCGTACGGCACGTTGAGCGTCTTGTGCGCGTCGGTCGCCCAGGAGTCGGCGTCCGCCATGCCGGCGGTGAGGTGGCTCAGCCCGGGAGACGCCGCAGCCCACAGTCCGAACGCGCCGTCGACGTGGATCCATGCACCGTGCCGGCGGGCAAGGGGGATCAACGCCGCGAAGTCGTCGAAGGCGCCGGTGTGCACCTCTCCGGCCTGCAGGCACACGATGAGGGGTCCCTCCGCGCCGACGAGTGCCTGATCGAGCGCCTCCGGGCTCATGCGCCCTTGGCCGTCGGTCGGGACGATCGTGAGTTCCGCCCGCCCGATCCCGAGGAACCGGGCGGCGCGGTCGATGGAGCCGTGCCGGTGGGTGCCGACGACGAGACGCAGCGGCGGAGACCCGTGGAATCCCTGCTCGGCGATGTCCCACCCCGCGCGCGCCAGCACGGAGTGCCGCGCGGCGGCGAGGCAGGTGAAGTTGGCGAGCTGCCCGCCCGTGACGAAGCCGACGCTGGCGGTCGCGGGGAGCCCGAAGGCCTCGAGCATCCATTGCCCGGCGATGCGTTCCATCGCCACAGTGGCCGGCGTGAGAGTCGACGAGCCCGAGTTCTGATCCCACGCCGAGACGAGCCAGTCCGCGGCCAGGGCTGCCGGATGGGTTCCGCCGATCACGAAACCGAAGAACCGGCCGCCGGGGATCGCGACGAGTCCAGGATCGGCGAGCACGGCCATCTCCTCCACGACTGCCGCGGCGTCCACACCATGTTCCGGGAGCGGGCCCCCGAAGGCGGTGAGCATCTCGTCGAGCGAAGCCCTCGGCCACACCGGCCGCTCGGCCACCGAGTCCAGGAAGCGGAGCGCGGCATCGTGCGCGGTCTCGAGTGCGCGGGTCCGGTCGTCGGGAGCCGTCTCTTTCATGCCTCAGGCCTACACCCGGAGGCCCCATCGCACCAGTGGTCACGCGAGGCTGGCACGGTCGCAGTGGCTGCCCGCGCGAGACCCGCGCGACTGACGGCCGCGCGGTCGGCCGCAGTGGACGCCACTCGGGCAACCGTGGCTTTTCGATAGAATGGTCGATGCCCTGGGCACGCTCCGGGGCGGATACGACGAGCGGAGACTTATGTCCGGGCATTCCAAGTGGGCGACCACGAAGCACAAGAAAGCCATCATCGACTCCAGGCGCGCGAAGTCCTGGGCCAAGCTCATCAAGAACATCGAGGTCGCGGCGAAGCTCGGCGGACCCGATCTTGCGGGCAACCCGACGCTCTTCGACGCGGTGCAGAAGGCCAAGAAGACCTCGGTCCCCAAGGACAACATCGACCGTGCGGTGAAGCGCGGTGCGGGCATCGGCGGCGAGGCCGTCGAATACCTCTCGATCATGTACGAAGGCTATGGACCCAACGGCGTCGCCCTCATGATCGAGTGTCTGACCGACAACAAGAACCGTGCGGCTGCAGAGGTGCGTACGGCTCTCAGCCGCAACGGCGGCACGCTGGCCGATCCGGGTAGCGTCGCCTACAACTTCAGCCGCAAGGGCGTCATCGTCGTCGGCTCCGAGGGCACCACCGAGGATGACGTCATGATGGCCGCGCTCGAGGCGGGCGCCGAGGAGATCGAGCCGCACGCGGAGGGCTTCGAGATCATCACCGAGGCGACCGACCTGGTGGCCGTGCGCACCGCGCTCCAGGAAGCGGGGATTGACTACGAATCCGCTGACGTCGAGTTCGTTCCGAACCTCAAGGTCGAGATCGACGCCGACACCGCACGCAAGGTCTTCCGTCTCATCGATGCGCTCGAAGACAGTGAAGACGTGCAGAACGTCTTCACGAACTTCGACCTGAGCACCGAGGTCCAGGCCGAGCTGGAGAACGACGAGGCCTAGGCGCGCCGGACCCGCGGTGTCCGCTCCGCCGCCTAGCCTGGGGGAGTGGCTTCCTCTCTGCGCGTGCTCGGTATCGACCCGGGCCTGACCCGGTGCGGTGTCGGTGTCGTGGACGTCGACCGTTCCCGTCGGGGAACCCTCGTGCACGTGGGGGTCATCCGATCGTCGCCGGATGCGGAGATCGGTGATCGCCTCGCGATCGTCGCCGCAGGGATCCGCGCCGTGATCGCTGAGCACCGGCCCGATGCCGTCGCCGTCGAGCGGGTGTTCGCTCAGCAGAACACGCACACGGTGATGGGCACGGCGCAGGCCAGCGGGATCGCGCTGCTGATCGCGTCCGAGTCCGGGTTGCCGGCCGCCACGCATACCCCGAGCGAGGTGAAGGCGGCCGTCACCGGATACGGCGCCGCCGACAAGCGGCAGGTGCAGACCATGATCGCGCGGATCCTGCGTCTGGATGCGCTGCCCCAGCCCGCCGACGCGGCGGATGCTCTGGCGATCGCGCTCTGTCATGCCTGGCGTCGCGGAGGACCGACCACATCCGGTCAGAGCGCGTTGACGCCCGCGCAACGCGCCTGGGCCGCGGCGGAGCGTGTCGCTCGAACATAGCTACGAGCGACACCGTAGGCTGAGACGATGATCTCCTCTCTGCACGGCGTCGTTCTGCACGCGACGTCCGATCAGGTCGTCGTCGATGTGGGCGGGGTCGGGTTCGCCGTCGCCGTCCCGGCCGATGTCGCGCACACCGCCACGGTGGGGGAGAAGCTCCTCCTGCACACGAGTCTCATCGTGCGAGAGGACTCCCTGTCGCTGTTCGGCTTCGCGGACCGCGGTGAACTCGAGATCTTCGGCCTCCTGATCGGGGTGACCGGAGTCGGCCCGAAGTCGGCGCTCGGCGTGCTGTCGCACCTCACCACCGATCAGATCGCGGAGGCCGTCACCGCCGAGGACGATGCGCCGTTCCGGCGTGTTTCCGGGATCGGCCCGAAGACGGCCAAGCTCATCGTGCTTCAGCTCGCGGGCAAGGTGCAGGCGTTCGCCGCCCCGTCCACGTCCGTCGCCGCGGGGAACACCGATGTCGTCACCCAGGTCTCCGCCGCCCTGGTCGGCTTGGGGTGGTCGGAGAAGATCGCCACCGAAGCGGCAGCCCAGACGGCGGAGGAGGCCACGGAGGCGGAGCGTGCATCTGTCGCGGCGTTGCTCCGACGCACCCTCGCCCTGTTGGGCCCGGCGAAGGGAGCCCAGCCGCATGTCTGACCCTCTCGACGCGTCGGAACCCTCGGACGAGACCGAACTCGCGATCGAGGGCGCACTGCGCCCCACGAGCCTCGGAGATTTCGTCGGGCAGCAGAAAGTCCGAGGACAGCTGCAGCTGCTCCTCGAAGCGGCGCGACTCCAGAGCCGGCCGGCCGATCACATCCTTCTGGCGGGCCCGCCGGGGCTCGGGAAGACGACGCTCGCGATGATCGTCGCGCACGAGAGCGAGCGGCCGCTGCGTCTCTCGAGCGGCCCCGCGATCCAGCACGCGGGCGACCTGGCGGCGCTGCTGTCGAGCCTGGTCCCGGGGGAAGTGCTCTTCATCGACGAGATCCATCGCATGGCCCGCTCGGCGGAGGAGATGCTCTACCTCGCGATGGAGGACTACCGGATCGACATCATGGTCGGGAAGGGCGCGGGCGCGACCAGCATCCCGCTCGAGCTCTCGCCGTTCACTCTCGTGGGGGCGACGACCCGCTCCGGCCTGCTGCCCAACCCGCTGCGGGACCGCTTCGGATTCACGGGGCACCTGGAGTTCTACGAGGAGTCCGAGCTGGAACAGGTCATCGCGCGCTCCGCCGCGGTGCTGGGCGTCGATCTGCCGACCGACTCGCTGTCTGAGATCGCGCGCCGTTCTCGGGGCACACCGCGTATCGCGAACCGTCTGCTCCGCCGAGTCCGGGACTATGCGCTCGTGCACGGCCACGGCGCGGCCACGATCGGCGACGTGCGGGCGGCGCTGGAGCTCTATGACGTGGACGCGATCGGCCTCGATCGGCTCGACCGGGCGGTCCTCGACGCTCTCGTGCGGCGCTTCCGTGGAGGTCCCGTCGGCCTGAGCACGCTCGCCGTGGCCGTCGGAGAAGAGGGCGAGACCGTGGAGAGCGTGGTCGAGCCGTATCTCGTGCGCATCGGCTTCCTGGGCCGGACTCCGCGCGGCCGTGTGGCGATGCCCGACGCATACACCCACCTGGGCGTTCCGCATCCGGACGGGATGCTTAAGTTGGATGACCTATAATCACTGAAGACTTCCCGGATACCTTCGCGCGCCCAAAGGCTGGAGCGTGCACCTGAGAAAGGCGCTTCCCCCATGCCCATGGAATTCCTGCTCTTCGGCCTTCTTGCCGTCCTCCTCGTCTTCATGATCTTCAACACGCGCAAGCGCACGAAGCAGATGAAGGCCGAGCAGGAGGAGAAGGCGACCAAGACCGTTCCCGGCGCCAAGGTGCTCCTGCAGGGCGGCATCTACGGCACGATCGTCTCCTACGACCCCGAGGACCTCGACACCCCGGCGCTCGTCGAGATCGCGCCCGGCACGATCATCGACGTCCACAGCCAGGCGATCCTGCGCGTCGTCGAACCGAAGGACGCCGTCGTCGAGACGCCCGTCGACGCGGTCGAGGAGCAGGATGCGGACGAGCCGGCCGCGCCTCCGGTCGAGACCCCCGAGGAGACCCGCGCCCGCCTCGAGCGGGACGCCGACGACAAGTAAGTCCGCGGCCGACACGGCCCGCCGGATCTCCGTCCTTTCAGAAAGCTGAACACACGTGGCTTCATCCTCTCCCGTCCGTCACGCCTGGCGGGTCCTCCTCGGCCTGCTCCTCGTGACCGGCGTGCTCTTCGGCATCAACTCGCTCGGTGTGTACGTCTTCAAGGACGCTGAGGGGGCGCCGGCGAGTTCGTGGACACCCGAGCTCGCGCTGGACCTCCAGGGCGGCACCCAGATCGTCCTGAGCGCCGAGACGGAAGACGGAGCTGCTCCCACGCAGGAACAGCTCGACCAGGCCGCGGCGATCATCCGGCAACGCGTCGACGCGTCAGGTGTGGCTGAGGCCGACATCACGACCGAGGGCGGGCAGAACATCGTCGTCCAGATCCCGGGCGAGGCCGACGCGCAGACCCGTGAGCGGATCCAGGCGAGTGCACAGCTCGAGCTTCGGCCCGTGCTCTACACGAACGCGGCGGGCACCGAGTTCGTCGGGGAGGACGGGAACGCCACGCCGTTCCCAACCCCCGATCCCACCCTGAACGCGACGCCGACCGCGACGCCGACCGATGCGAGCGATCTCTCCTGGGTGACCGAGAAGCTCGCGGCGGAGTTCCAGGCATACGACTGCGCGAACCCCGACAACGCCCCGGCCCGGGCGCCGAAGGATGAGCCGGTCATCGCCTGCTCGCCGGATGACACGCAGAAGTTCCTGCTCGGCCCGGCCGAGCTCGACGGCACCGCCATCACCGACGCTTCCGCCGGTCGCGACCAGCAGTCCGGCGCCTGGATCGTCCAGCTCACCATGAACGGCGAGGGCGGAGACGCCTTCGGCAAGGTCAGCACGCGCCTGAACCAGAACCGCATCGATGGACTCTCGCCGCGCGATCAGTTCGCCTTCGTGCTCGATGGAGACGTGATCAGCGCGCCGCGCATGAACGGCGTCATCCTCGACGGACGCCCCAGCATCTCGGGCAGCTTCACGCAGGAGACCGCGACCACCCTCGCGGATCAGCTCAAGTTCGGTGCGCTGCCGCTCAGCTTCACCGTGCAGAGCTCCGACACGATCTCCGCGACGCTCGGTACCCAGCAGCTGCAGATCGGTCTGATCGCCGGTCTCATCGGTCTCGCCCTCGTCGCGATCTACTCACTCATCGTCTATCGCGCGCTCGGATCGGTGATCATCGCCTCCATCGCGGTGATGGCGATCTTGACCTACATCATCATCTGCATCCTGGCCTGGCGCATCGGCTTCCGCCTGTCGCTCGCCGGTGTCGCGGGTCTCATCGTCTCGATCGGCTTCACGGCCGACTCGTTCATCGTCTACTTCGAACGAATACGAGATGAACTCCGCGACGGCAAGTCCATCACGGCTGCCGTGGAAGACGGCTGGGGTCGCGCGAAGCGGACGATCTACATCTCGAAGTCGATCAACGTCCTCGCCGCTGTCGTGCTGTACATCCTCGCCGACGCCACCGTGAAGGGCTTCGCGTTCACGCTCGGACTCACGACGCTGATCGACGTGTTCATCTTCGTGATCTTCACGCACCCGGTGATGCAACTGCTCGCCCGCACGCGCTTCTTCGGCGGGGGACACAAGCTGTCGGGGCTCGACCCCGAGGCGCTCGGCGCCGTCTATCGGAGTCGCTCCCAGTACCGGGAGGTCTCGACGGCCTCGGCCGGGCGCGGCGCGAAGAACTCGCGGTCCCGCGGCGAAGCAGAACGTCGACAGACCATCGCCGAACGCAAACGCGCGGAAGCGCTCGCGGGCGACAGACAGACCAACGCCGGAAGTGAGGGAGACGCCTGATGCCTTCCATGAATGAGTTCGGCAACAATCTGTATTCGGGGAAGACCTCCTTCCCGTTCGTCGGCAAGCGTCGGCTCTGGTTCATCATCGCGATCGCCCTCGTGGTCGGTTCCGCGCTCGTTCCGCTGTTCCGCCCCATCCAGTTCTCGATCGAGTTCACCGGCGGGTCGCAGTTCACGGTGCAGGCCCCCGAGACGCTCGACCAGGGCGCCGCGACCGAGGCCGTCCAGTCGGTCGTGCCCGGCGCTTCGACCAAGGTCGTCGTCGTGAACAACGCCGACATCCGCGTGCAGACCGACCAGATGAGCGCCGCCGAGACGCAGCAGGTCGCCGACGCACTCGCAGACGCCTACGGCGTCGAGGCCGCCAACGTCACCTCGTCGTTCATCGGTCCGGCGTGGGGTGAGAACGTCACCAAGCAGTCACTGTGGGGTCTCGCGATCTTCCTCGCCCTGACCTTCCTGATCCTGGCGATCTACTTCCGCACGTGGAAGATGTCGGCCGCGGCGATCATCGGTCTGCTCGACGTGCTCGTGATCACGGTGGGCGTCTACGCCCTGGCCGGATTCGAGATCTCCCCGGCGGCGGTGATCGGCTTCCTGACGATCCTCGCCTACTCCCTGTATGACACCACCGTCGTCTTCGACAAGATTCGAGAGAACACGACGGAGGACGGGGAGAAGTCTGCCCGCTTGTTCGGTGAATCGGTGAACCTCGCGGTGAACCAGACACTCGTGCGCTCGATCAACACGTCTGTCGTCGCCGCCCTTCCGGTCGGCGCGGTGCTCTTCATCGGCGCCTTCTGGCTCGGTGCGGAATCGCTCACCGACATCTCCCTGTCGATCTTCGTCGGCATCCTGGTGGCCACCTACTCGACGCTGTTCGTGGCCGCGCCGCTCTACTCGCTGTTCCGCGAGAACGAGCCGCAGCTCAAGGAGCGGGACGCACGCATCCGCGACGCCCGCAGCAGGGCATCCGTCGAAGCCTGATCGGCTGCCCGCAGCGGGAGCTCGGCCCGCACAGCACGCGTAGGATGAACTGATCGGGAGGTGGGTTGATGGCGGAACCGCAGACGTCGACGCAGGGTTCTAGTCTGCGACGACTGGTTCCCCGGATCTTCTCCCGCGCGTCGAGGATCAACGACCTCGACAATCTGATCCGTACGGTGCGTGTGAACCACCCCAAGGGTGACTTCTCGGTCATCGAGCGGGCCTATGCCGTCGCCAAGGAGAAGCACGAGGGGCAGAAGCGTCAGAGCGGTGAGCCGTACATCACCCACCCTCTCGCGGTCGCTCAGATCCTCGCGGAGCTCGGTCTCGGCCCCCGAGCGATCGCGGCCGCCCTTCTGCACGACACGGTCGAGGACACGGGCTATGCGCTCACTGATCTGACTGCCGAGTTCGGCGACGAGGTCGCGATGCTCGTCGACGGCGTCACCAAGCTCGACAAGGTCAAGTACGGTGAGAGCGCCCAGGCGGAGACCGTCCGCAAGATGATCGTGGCGATGTCGAAAGACATCCGCGTCCTGCTGATCAAGCTCGCTGACCGCCTGCACAACGCGCGCACCTGGGGCTTCGTCCCGCCGGAGAAGGCGGCGAAGAAGGCCAAGGAGACCCTCGAGATCTACGCGCCGCTGGCGAATCGACTCGGTATCCAGGCGATCAAGTCGGAACTGGAGGATCTCTCCTTCGCGGTCCTGCATCCGAAGATCTACAACGAGATCCACAGTCTCATCGCCCAGCGCACGCCTCAGCGGGAGAAGTACCTGAACCAGGTCGTCGAGGAGATCGACGAAGACCTGCGCGACCTCCGCATCCGCGGCAAGGTCGTCGGCCGTCCGAAGCAGCTCTACTCGGTCTACCAGAAGATGGTCATCCGCGGCCGGGAGTTCGACGACATCTACGATCTGATCGGCATCCGCGTGCTCGTCGCGTCCGTGCGCGACTGCTATGCGGTCCTCGGCGCGATCCACGCACGGTGGACACCGCTGCCCGGACGGTTCAAGGACTACATCGCCACGCCGAAGTTCAACCTCTACCAGTCGCTCCACACGACGGTGATCGGTCCGTCGGGGCGAACCGTCGAGATCCAGATCCGCACCCACGAGATGCACCAGCAGGCCGAGTACGGAGTGGCCGCGCACTGGATGTACAAGGAGCGGATGAACGGCGGCGGCAAGACCGAGGTGCGCGCCTCCGACACCGACATGGCGTGGCTCGCCCACATCTCGGACTGGCAGGCGGAGACCGCCGACCCGGGCGAGTTCCTCGAGTCCCTGCGTTTCGAGATCGGCGCGAAGGAGGTGTACGTCTTCACACCGAAGGGGCGCGTGATCGGTCTCCCGTCCGGTGCCACTCCGGTCGACTTCGCGTACGCCGTCCACACCGAGATCGGCCACCGCACCATGGGGGCCAAGGTCAACGGCCGACTCGTGCCGCTGGAGTCCGAGCTCAAGAGCGGCGACGTCGTCGAGGTCTTCACGTCGAAGAACCCCGACGCCGGTCCCAGCCAGGATTGGCTCGGCTTCGTCGCGAGCACGCGCGCCCGCAACAAGATCCGTGGCTGGTTCACGAAAGAGCGCCGCGAGGAAGCGATCGAGCAGGGCAAGGAGGCCATCGCACGGGCGATGCGTCGACAGAACCTGCCGCTGCAGCGTCTGATGAGCCACGACTCTTTCGCCGAGGTGGCTCGGGGGATGCACTACGAAGACGTCTCCGCGCTCTACGCCGCCGTCGGTGAGGGTCATGTCTCGACGCAGTCGGTCCTGGAGAAGGTCACCGCTCTGGTGGCGGCGAACGACCCGACGACCGGTGCCATCGACCTGCCGGGCAGCGTACCGAGCCGGGAGCCGCGTTCCGGTGATTCGGGCGTGCTCGTCCGGGGAGCCAACGACATCCTCGTGAAGCTCGCGAAGTGCTGCACCCCGGTGCCCGGTGACCAGATCGTCGGCTTCGTCACTCGCGGCAGCGGAGTGTCGGTCCACCGGGCGGACTGCGTGAACGTGAAGGCGTTGGAATCCGAGCAGGATCGTTTCGTCGAGGTGTCCTGGGCTCCGACCACGAAGAGCGTGTTCCGCGTTCAGATCCAGGTCGAGGCTCTCGACCGGTCGGGGCTCCTCTCCGACGTGACGCGTGTCCTCAGCGAACACCACGTCAACATCCTCTCCGCCACGGTGACGACGACAGACGAGCGGTTGGCACTCAGTCGCTTCGTGTTCGAGATGGGCGACGCGGTGCACCTGGACCGCGTGCTCAACGCCGTCCGACGTATCGATGCCGTCTACGACGTCTATCGCGTCACCTCCTCCTGAGCGCGAGTCGCTCCAGCGCGGCCACCCCGACACGGCTCCCCGGTACCCTCCGCAGGTCGCGCAGAGCGGCGACAGCCAGCTCCGCGGTGCCGGGGACCGCGACGTCGAGTCGGTCCATCCAGACCAGGACGCGGGGATCGCGATGGAGCGTCGTGGCGAGGTCGAGCATCGTGCGCCCCGGTGTCGAGACCGGAACGCCGCCGATCAGCTCGACATCGGCGTCAGGCAGCACGGTGTCGTGGAAGACCAGGCGCGCACTCGTGATCGGTCGGATCCGACGTTCGATACAGCGCCTCACATGATGAACGACCGGGGGAGCGTCTCCGGCGCCGTGGATCCATGCGGCCGTCTGCGTGCAGGCGGCCGTGCCCGGCTGGACGAGCGCGGCCACCGAGCTCGCGCGGACGTCGGGTCCTGCGACCAGGTCGGCCGGGATGTAGGCGTCACCCACCTCGACGACATGGCCGTCGATCCGTGCGGCGCTGAGCTCGCTCTCGCTCAGACGTTCGCCGGGTAGGTAGAGGAAAGCGGGGTGCATGACGTCAGTCTGACGTCTTGCACCCCGCCTGCGCCGTGGGCGCGGACAACTGTGGAGAAACCGATCAGCCCCCGAGAGCGCTCAGCCAGGCGCGACGAGCCTCGAGGGCGTCCGTCGCTTCCTTCGCGGCCTTCTTATCACCGGCCTTCTCGGCTGCGGCCACCTCGGCCTCGAGCTTCTCGATGGCCTCGAGCAGCTGCGAGCTCATGTCGTTCGCGCGCGCCTTGGTCTCGGGGTTGTTCTTCTTCCAATCGACGTCCTCGCGGGCCTTGAGCGCCTGCTCGATGGTGCGGAGCTTGTCGTCGAGAGCACGCTCCTTCTCGCGGGGGAAGATACGACCGATCTCATCCCACTGCCGCTGGATACGCGTGAGAAGGGCGCGAGCGCGCTTGATGTTCGACTCGTCAGCAACAGCCTTGGCCTCTTCGAGGAGAGCTTCGCGTGCTTCGATCTTCGGCGCGGACTCGGCTTCCTCGGCGGCGGACTGTTCCGCGCGGGCGGCATACAGGGCGTCGCCTGCAGCCTTGAACCGGGCCCAGAGTGCGTCGTCCGCCTTGCGTCCTGCGCGTCCAGCGGCCTTCCACTCGTCGAGCAGAGTGCGGTACGCCGGAATGCCGTCCGTTCCGCGCGGGGCGAGAGCCTCGGCGCGCTCGACGAGACGTGTCTTCGCGTCGCGAGCGAGCTTGTGCGCATCGTCGAGCTCCGAGTAGAAGGCCCGGCGCTGCTTGTCGACCACGGCGCGTGCGTCTCGGAAACGCTTCCACAGCTGCTGCGAAACGCCCTTCGACAGACGAGGGCCGTTCTGCTGCTGGGCCTGCCAGGCGTCGAACAGTTCCCCGAGCTCGGCGGTCACCTGCTTCCACTGCACCTTGCTGAGATCGCGGGCGGCGATCGCCTCCGCCTTCTCCACCAGGGCGGTGCGCTCGGCGATCGCCTGGTCGACGAGCGCCTTGGCCTGCTGCGCCTCCTGCTCGGTGGCCTCGGACAGTGAAGAGGTGAGGGCGTTCAGGCGGTCGCGGAGTCCTTCGAGGTCGCCGACCGCGGCGGCATCCGTCGCTTCATCGATCAGGTGACCCGCCTGCTTGACGAGGTCGGCGGCCGATGCGCCACCGGCCTGATGGCGCTGTTCGAGCGTGTGCACCTTGAAAGCGATGTCGTCGAACTTGCGCACGAAGTAGGCGAGAGCCTCCTCCGGTGTGCCGTCGGGGTACTGTCCGACGACGCGCCAGGCGTCGCCTTCGCGGACCTCGACGGTTCCGTCGTCGGAGACGCGGCCCCATTCGGCGGATGTCGACGATGCAGCCGGCACCGAGGCGACGGGCGCGACAGCGGCCGGCGTCGGGGCCTTTCGCGGCATCGGCACGGCGGGCGGTCCGGGGACGGGGGGAGTCGGCTTCGAAGGCTCGGTGGCAGACACGTGATTCTCCTTGCGCGGTAGGGCCGCGGGAGGCGGAAAGGACGAGGCTCAGCCTAGTACGCCCGAGCACCGGGGGTGAGGCCGTGGTCCCCGATGCCGCGTCGTTACCGTTCTGTGAGCAGAAAGTTCGACGGAGGAAACAATCGGCGTCACCTCCGGGAAACACGACGCTCCTATCGTCACCAGCACGACAGTCTTCCGGTCGACAGGAGCACGATGAACGGCACGGCACCCGCGGCGAGCGAGATCCTGGTCGTCGGAGCGGGTGTCGCAGCCCATCGGTTCGTCGAACAGCTGCTCCGCGATCCCGATGCGCCGGTGCGGGTGACCGTTATCGGTGACGAAGGATCGGGCCCGTACGACCGCTCGGCGCTGGTACGCGTGTTCTGGGGTGTCGGTGCGGAGGAGATCCAACTCGAGCGAAGCGTGTTCCGCGACGACCGGGTTCGGCTGATCCGCGACGACCGGGTTCTCCGGATCGACCCTTCGGGACACACGGTGCGGACGCGAGCACGGCGCACCTACGCCTACGACACGCTCGTGCTGGCGACCGGTTCCTTCGGCGCGAAGGTCGCCGTGGACGGCGCGAACCTTCCCGGGTGCTTCGGGTTCCGCACCGTCGAAGACGTCGAGGCGATCCGAGCGTTCGTGGGGTCGAGGTCCCGGGAACTCGGGCGTCCTTTGCGCGGGACCGTGGTCGGTGCGGGGTTGCACGGTCTTCAGGCCGCCGAGGCGTTGAGCGAGCTGGGAGTCGACACGACGGTGATCGAGTTCTCGGACCGTGTGATGCCCCGCCAACTCGATCGGTCGGCCTCAGCCGTGGTGCAGGGCGTCTTCCGAAAACGAGGCATCCCGGTGCGCACGGGCGTCCGCACGACGCGACTCGATCCGGACGAGTCGGGCTCGGTCGCCTCGCTGGAGTTTCAGGACGGCTCGTTCCAACGCGCCGACGTGGTGGTGTTCGCCGTCGGGGTGCGTGCCCGCGATGAGCTCGCCCGCAACGCCGGTCTCGGTGTGCATCCTGAAGGGGGCGTGCTCGTCGACGAAAGAGGTGAGACCTCGGTTCCGAGCATCCTCGCGATCGGAGAGGTGGCGCGCCTCGAAGGACGAGGCCCCGGGTACGTCGGCGCGGTGCGGGTCACGGCTGACGTCGCCGCAGCGCACGTGCGAGGCAGGGACGCACGTCTCCCTCGCGACCTCGAACGCGGGAACGTCGCGGTCGCCGGGGTCGACATCGCGACGTTCGGCGATCCGCTCGCCTCGCCGGCGTCCGCGGTCGAGATCGTCACGCACGATGATCCCCAGGCGGGGATCTATCGCAAGCTCGTGGTCTCCGACGACGGACGCACGGTGGTCGGGGGGATCCTGGTCGGCGACACGAGCGGGTATGCGGCGCTCCGGGCCCTGGTCGGAGAAGCGTGGCGGCCCGCTCACGCCGCACGCCTGCTCTCGGCGGTCGGCGGCTCGGATGCTGTGGAGAACTGCGATCACGCCACCCTGAGCGCGCAGGACCTCCTTGCTACCGCGGCTGGAGCCGGCGAGGCGACGTTCACGTCGATCCGCGACCGTTTCGGCTTCGCACGTGGCTGTCGGCGATGCACACTGGCGATCGCTCGAGTTCTCCTGCAGATCGCCGTCCAGCGGGATCTCCGGCATGCGACGGCGACGCCCGAGGCGCAGAGGGAGGGCCACAGCCGCGTCCTGGCGGACGGAACGCACGTCGTCTCTCCGGTGATGCGCGACGATACGCTCACCTCGAAGGAGCTGCTGGCCATCGGGGAGCTCGCCGAACGGTATGGATTGCGAGCACGGATCACGGACGCGAGGATCGAGTTGCGAGGGGTGCGGACCGAGCACCTGCGGTCCGTGCGTGCCGGTCTGGCTGCGGCGGGACTCGCGTCGGCGTCCGGCGCCGGCGAACAAGCGGTGCTCCTCGTCGCCGAGGATCTGCCGCGGCTGGACGATCCGCGAGTGGCATCGGACGTGCAGGAGAAGGGCCTGCCGCATCAGGGGAAGCCGGGGAACGCTCGCGCGGGCGAGGGGAGCGCCCGCCGAGTGCCGCTTCGTCGTGTGGGGAGTCCTGCCTCATGACCCCGGTGACCGGTCGACGCCCGCCGCTCGCGGGACGCAGGATCATCGTGTCGGATGATGCGAGAGCTGCGGAGCCCCCGCGCGACGGCGTCGCCGACGGTCGATCGGAAGGTCTCATCGGGGTGTTGACGGACGCGGGGGCGGCGGTGTTCCGCGTCGCGGTGCCACGAGGGGGTGCACGGACGTCCGCCGCCCTGCGGAGCGTCGTCCAACGTGCAGCGAGAGGCGGGATCGACGCCGTGCTGTTCCTGGCCCCCACGGCTCCCTGGCTCGAGACGGCCGAGAGCACCGGCGCGCTCGAGGCCATCCGCCGAAGATCGGATTCGGGGAGGTTGCTGCTCGGAGCGCTCCACCGGGAGGATGCGGACCGTCTGCGCCTCGCCCGCCTCGCCGTGATGCGCACGGAGGGATCGAGTGTCACGGCACTCGCCCGGGGGGTGGTCGCGCACTACGACAGCGGGACGGCGGCACTGGTCACCGACGCGGGCCGCCTCGAGGTGCGCAGCGGGGGTGTCGTCGTCGACGAGCGGTTCATCCCCCTTTCTCGTGGGGCCACGGGCGTCATGGAAGCGCTGTTCCTCGCAGGTGGTCGGGTCCTCTCGCGCGCCGAGCTCGGCCGAGGTCTCCCGGGTGGGGAACGCAGCGGCCGGGCGGTGGAGGTCGCCGTGGCGCGCCTTCGCGAGTCGCTCGACGGTATCGATCTGGTGCAGACCGTCGTCAAGCGCGGCTATCGCTTGGCCGTCACCGAGCAGTGATCAGGTCGCGGAACCTGCTATCCGGCCGGAGTGTCGGAGGGGAGCGGCGTGGGGGTCTCCGACGGGGCGTCCGTGGGAGGGGTCGTCGGTTCCACGGTGGGAGCGGGCGTGGGATCAGGCTCGGGTGCGGTGACCTGTGCATGCACGACCTGGCTGCCGATCGCGGCGACGACGATGAGGCTCGCGGCGATCGCGGCGATCGTGTTGTCCCGGACGCGACGACGGATCTGGCCCTCGTGCCACTGCGTGCGGGCGGCGTGCAGCCGTGCGCGCTCGGCTGACGTGCGCGACTGTGCCTTCTTGGAACCGCGTGCGGCCATGCCTCGATCTCCCATCCCGACGCCATGACACGACGTCGCCTGAGAGCCTACCGGGATGCGCGCGGTCGCCCGAAGTGTCCGAGCCCGCCGGTAGCCTGGATGGATGACGTCCCCCGCCGCGCTGCTCTCCGGGCAGACGCCCCTCGCCGTGCGCATGCGCCCGGTCTCCCTCGATGAGGTCGCGGGACAGCGTCATCTTCTGCGAGCCGGTTCTCCGATCGTCGCCCTCGCCGACCCGCAGGCGACCTCCCCGGGTGCCGTGTCGATGATCCTGTGGGGCCCACCGGGCACGGGCAAGACCACGCTCGCTCAGGCGATCGCACGGTCCTCAGGGCGCCGCTTCGTCGAGCTCTCGGCGATCACCGCTGGTGTGAAGGACGTCCGGGAGGTGATGCAGGAAGCGATCACGCAGCGTGATCTCTACGGGCAGACGACGATCCTCTTCCTCGACGAGATCCACCGCTTCACCAAGGCGCAGCAGGACGCGCTGCTTCCCGGTGTCGAGAACGGTTGGGTCATCCTGATCGCGGCGACGACCGAGAACCCCTCCTTCTCGGTGATCTCGCCGTTGCTGTCGCGCTCCTTGCTGCTCACGCTCCAACCCCTCACCGATGAGGACATCGGGGTGCTCGTCGATCGTGCGGTGACGGACGCGCGGGGGCTGAACGGCGCCGTGGTCCTGAGCCCCGAAGCGCGTGCATCCTTGATCCGGCTCGCGTCGGGGGATGCCCGGCGTGCCCTCACCGGTCTCGAAGCAGGCGCGGCGGTCGCCGTCTCGCACGCGGCCGACACCGGCGAAGAGGACGAGTCGGACGACGGGGCCGCAGCGGCGCATGCGTCGTCGGGTGCCGCGGAGATCACCGCCGACCACATCGCGCAAGCCGTCGACAAGGCTCTGCTGCGATACGACCGTCAGGGTGACGAGCACTACGACGTCATCAGCGCGTTCATCAAGTCGATCAGAGGATCCGACCCCGATGCTGCACTCCACTACCTCGCTCGCATGATCGAAGCAGGGGAGGACCCCCGCTTCATCGCTCGACGTCTTGTCATCTCGGCCTCGGAAGACGTGGGCCTCGCCGATCCCCAGGCTCTCGGCATCGCCGTCGCGGCGGCAGATGCGGTCGCCTTCATCGGTATGCCGGAGGGGCGCATCCCGCTCGCTGAGGCGACGGTGTATCTCGCGACCACGGCGAAGTCCAATGCGGCCTACGTGGGCATCGACGCGGCGATCGCCGACATCCGCTCCGGCGGGTTCGGACGGGTGCCGCTGCACCTGCGCGATGCCCACTATCCGGGAGCGAAGCGTCTCGGACACGGCAAGGGGTACGTGTACTCCCATGACAGCGAGTACGGCGTGGTGCCGCAGCAGTACCTGCCCGACGAGCTCGATGGCAAGCACTACTACGAGCCGAAGAACCTCGGTGCCGAGCGTGACATCGCCGCGCGACTCGAGCGCATCCGCCGCATCCTCGGCGACCGCTGAGCCACCACGCAGCTGCGGAACCGTGATCTGTTAGACTTGAGCGGCTCGAAACCGAGTTTTCGGGCATCTCCTCGTTCACACCCCACCTTGCTGGCGCCCCGGCGTGCGCTCCAAGGCAGAACGCGGACGATACGTCCGTGAGTCGTGAAAGCCGCGACCACGTCATCGGAAGGAAAGCTTCGTGACCACGAAGTCCCAGGACCGTCGCAAGGTTCGTCTGAGCCGCGCCCTCGGTATCCCGCTCACCCCGAAGGCCGCCCGCTACCTCGAGAAGCGTCCCTACGCTCCCGGCGAGCACGGCCGCACCAAGCGCAAGGCAGACAGCGACTACGCTGTCCGTCTTCGTGAGAAGCAGCGTCTTCGCGAGCAGTACGGCATCCGCGAGAAGCAGATGCGCAACACGTTCAACGAGGCCCGTCGTCACGACGGCCTGACCGGTGAGAACCTGGTCGAGCTCCTCGAGATGCGTCTCGACGCTCTGGTTCTGCGTTCGGGCTTCGCCCGCACCACCGCGCAGGCTCGTCAGCTCGTCGTGCACCGTCACATCCTCGTCGACGGTCAGCTCGTCGACCGCCCGTCCTTCCGCGTGAAGCCGGGTCAGCTCATCCACGTCAAGGCCAAGAGCGAGGGCACCGAGCCCTTCCAGGTGGCAGCAGCCGGCGGTCACGCCGAGGTTCTGCCCCCCGTTCCCGGCTACCTCGAGGTCGAGCTCGACAAGCTCCAGTCGCGTCTTGTCCGTCGCCCGAAGCGCGCCGAGGTCCCCGTGACCTGTGAAGTGCAGCTCGTCGTCGAGTACTACGCAGCTCGCTGATACAGCGAAAGAGCAATCAGGCAGGAGGCGTCGGGATTCCCGACGCCTCCTGTCGTTTCCGCATACGATGGTGACACCGCGCCTTCGCGGGTCAAAGGCAAGGATGACGACATGAAGAACGTGCTGTGGTTCCTGATCGGCGTGATCGGCGGCTTCGTCGCGGCTCACTTCATGAACAAGGACCCGCGTGGTCACGACATCCTCGCCGAGGTCGACGCCCGGATCAACGGATTCACCGCGATCCTCGGCGACGCCTACCGCGAGCAGGAGGCACGGCTCACGGAGCCGGGCGACAACTGAACCACCGCAGCAGCGCCCCGGCGCGGCATCTTCACGCAAGGACACCCGGCACTCTATGAAAACTGCGGAGATCGCGCAGCGTTACCTCGACTACTTCGAGAAGAACGACCACCTCATCGTCCCTTCGGCCTCGCTCGTCAGCGACGACCCGTCGCTGCTGTTCACGGTCGCCGGCATGGTGCCGATGATCCCGTACCTCACGGGCGTCGTCCCTGCGCCGCATCCGCGGATCGCGGACGTGCAGAAGTGCATTCGCACCAACGACATCGAAGAGGTCGGCCGGACCGCCCGTCACGGCACCTTCTTCCAGATGCTGGGCAACTGGTCGTTCGGCGACTACTTCAAAGAAGGCGCGATTCGTTACGCCTGGGAGCTTCTGACGGGTTCCGAGTCGGACGGGGGGCTCGGCTTCGACGAGAAGGACCTGTGGGTCACCGTCTACGAGACGGACGACGAGGCCGAGGCCATCTGGCGCGACATCATCGGTCTCAAGCCGGAGCGCATCCAGCGTCTCGGGCGCGCGGACAACTACTGGAACACGGGGCAGCCCGGACCCGGCGGTCCTGATTCCGAGATCTTCTTCGACCGCGGGCCGGCCTACGGGAAGGACGGCGGTCCCGCCGTCGACGACTCACGCTTCCTGGAGATCTGGAACCTCGTGTTCATGCAGGACTTCATCGAGAACATCCGCGGCAAGACGGAGTTCGACATCGTCGGCGAGCTGCCGATGAAGAACATCGACACCGGGATGGGACTCGAGCGTGTCGCGTTCCTCAAGCAGGGCGTCGAGAACATGTACGAGTCGGATCAGGTGCGTCCGGTGCTGGATCGCGCCGTCGAGCTCTCCGGCCGCCCGTACGGTGTGCAGCATGAGGACGACGTGCGATTCCGCGTGATCGCCGACCATGTGCGTTCCTCCCTCATGCTTCTGTCCGACGGGGTGCGTCCATCCAACGAGGGGCGTGGGTACATCCTCCGCCGTCTGATGCGCCGCACGGTCCGCTCGATGCGACTGCTCGGCGTCGATGAGCCGGTGTTCCCCGAGCTGTTCGCCGCATCGCGCGATGTGATGAAGACGACCTATCCGGAACTCGAGAGGGACTGGGCGGTACTGTCCGCGTCGGCGTTCGCCGAAGAGGAGACGTTCCGCCGGACCCTCGTGGCCGGCTCCACGATCCTCGATCTCGCCCTCGACGAGACCAGGAAGGGCGGGGGGAAGACGCTCAGCGGTCCCGAGGCGTTCCTGCTCCACGACACTTACGGCTTCCCGATCGACCTCACGCTCGAAGTCGCTGAGGAAGCGGGACTGGACGTCGACCGCGCCGCTTTCGACACGCTCATGCAGGAGCAGCGTCAGCGGGCCAAGGACGACGCCCGCAACCGCAAGCGTCAGCTCGCCGACGTATCGGTCTACCGGGAGCTGCGCTCCCTGGGCGAGACCGGTTTCGACGGATACACCGCCCTCGAGGTCGAGTCCCGTGTGCTCGGACTCCTCGTCGACGGAGCGCCTGTGCGCAGCGCATCCGAAGGGCAGATCGCCGAGGTCGTGCTCGCCGAGACGACGCTGTATGCCGAGTCCGGTGGTCAGGTGGCCGACAAGGGCACGATCGTCGGCCCGGGCTACGCGCTCGAAGTGCTCGACGTTCAGAAGCCGGTCCCCGGACTCATCAGCCACACCGTCGAAGTCACGCGCGGAAGCGTGGCCGTCGACGACGTCGCGACGTCGGTGGTGGACGCGGCGAACCGCCGTGCAGCCCGCCAGGCGCACTCGGCCACGCACCTCGTGCACGCCGCGCTCCGTGACACCCTCGGTCCCACGGCGACGCAGGCCGGTTCTTTGAATCGTGCCGGCTACATGCGCTTCGACTTCGCCTGGTCGCAGGCGCTCTCGACCGATACGCGCAGCGAGATCGAGGAGATCACCAACCGCGCGGTGCAGGACGCCTTGGAGGTGACCACGCGCATCGTCTCGCTCGACGAGGCCAAGGAAGCCGGCGCCATGGCGCTGTTCGGCGAGAAGTACGGCGACGTCGTGCGCATGGTCGACATCGGTGGGCCGTGGTCGCGGGAACTCTGCGCCGGGACGCACGTGACCACCAGTGCCGAGATCGGGCTGGTCAGCCTGGTCGGGGAGTCCTCGGTGGGCGCCTCCAACCGTCGTATCGAAGCTCTCGTCGGCGCCGATGCTTTCCGTGAGCTCGCGGCTGAGCGGGCGATCGTGTCGCAGCTGACGAGTTCCCTCAAGACGCCGCGTGAGCAGCTGCCGGAGCGGATCGCCGACCTGACGGCCAGCCTGAAGGCCGCGGAGAAGCGCATCGCGCAGTTCGAGGCGAAGGAGAGAGCCGGACAGGTGCCGGCCATCGTCGACGCCGCGACGCGCGTCGGTGCGTTCCGACTGGCCGCGCAGAGTCTGGGCGAAGTCGCATCGGCGGATGACGTGCGAGACCTCGTCAACGGCGTGCGCGATCGGCTCGGCTCAGATGCCGCTGTGGTGGCACTCGGCGCGGTCGTGGGCGGGCGGCCCGTCGTCGTCGTCGCGACCAATGACGCGGCACGCTCGGCGGGAGCGAAGGCCGGTGCGCTCGCGAAGCGCGCGGCAGGCGTGCTCGGCGGTGGTGGCGGCGGGCGCGATGATGTCGCGCAAGGTGGCGGCGCCGACACGGCAGCTCTGCCGGCGGCGCTCGAAGCCATCGCACAGGAGTTGCGCGGCGCGTGAGCACTTTCCGCCGCGGTGTGCGGCTCGGCATCGACGTGGGGCGCGCGCGGGTCGGGGTCGCGCGCTGCGACCCCGACGGGATGCTGGCCGTCCCCGTGGAGACAGTGCCTCGTGACGAGGCCTCGATCGCCCGGATCCTTCAGATCGCGAGCGAGTACGACCCGTTGGAGTTCGTGGTCGGTCTGCCGGTCAACATGCAGGGTGCGGATACCGCGTCGACCACGGACGCGCGTGAGTTCGCCGCCGAGCTCTGCCGGCGCAGCGGCACTCCGGTGCGGCTCGTGGACGAGCGGTTGAGCACCGTGACGGCGCATGCCGCATTGCGCAGTTCCGGGAGATCCCAGAAGAAGTCTCGTAGCATTGTGGATCAGGTCGCCGCCGTGGTGCTTCTGCAGCAGGCGATCGATATGGAGAAGAGCACCGGAAACCCGGCCGGTGCCGTCATCTCGCCTGACGAGGAGCACGCCTGACGATGTCCGAACGCGACAACGAAACGCCGCGGCACGACGCAGATTCCCGCCTGGGGGATCTCTTCGAGAATCTGCCCGAGCCGACCGCGCAGATTCCCACGGTCGACAACAGCGCGCCCGTTCCGGGCTCCCGTCGGGCGGCCAGAGAAGCGGCCGCGGGGGAGTCCCGCCCCGTCACCGGTGCCGAGACACCGGCCGAGGCTTCTCCCGTGCCGGTTCGCGCTTCTGCGGACGACGCCGTCGCCGCCGCCGGTGCGGTGCCCTCGCCGACTCCGGTCCGTGCCTCGGCGGATGCCGCGGACACCCCCACCCGTGCCGTGCCCCGGATCGAGTCGCCTTCGGGTGCCGCAGCGGCACCGGAGCCTGTGCTCGGCGGTGGGCTGGACGACCTCTTCGTCCCCCATGACGATCACATCGACGCCGCGCCGAAGAAGAAGCGCCGCAAGGGGTGCTTGATCGCGCTGATCATCGTTCTGGTGATCTTCGGTGGTATCGCCGCGGCCGGAGTCTGGGTGGCGAACACCTACGGCGAGAAGATCAGTGACGCGATGGGCTGGGGCGATTCGAAGGACTGGGAGCCGGGTCTGGCGACCGGCGAGGCCTTCGTCACGATCAAGGAGGGCGACACCGGCTCTCCCGTGTCGACCGCACTGTACGAGGCGGGGGTGACGAAGACCGAGAGCGTCTTCTACGACTACCTCGTCGACGAGAACATCGCCGTGATCTTCTACCCGGGCGTGTACAAGCTGCAGACGAAGATGACGGCCGAGGCCGCCCTCGCGGCGCTCCGGGATGACGCGAACAAGCTCGAGAACACCGTCTCGGTCGCTGAAGGTGGAACCATCGTCTCCTCCCTCCCCGCCATGGCCGAGACCCTCGGTCTGCCGCTGGCGGACTTCGAGGCGGCCGTCAAGGATCCTTCGCAGTACGGGGTGGAAGCACAGAGCCTCGAAGGCTGGTTGTTCCCGGCCGTCTATACGTTCGATCCCGAGGTCACGGCCACGCAGGTCATCCAGCGCATGGTCGATCGCACCCGTGAATCGCTGGCCGCTGCGGGGGTCCCCGCCGGTGACGAGGAGCGCATACTGACCATCGCCTCGATCATCCAGCGAGAAGGTCGGCTCGACGACTTCGCGAAGGTCTCGCGCGTGATCCAGAACCGTCTCGATATCAATATGAAGCTGCAGATGGACTCGACGGCGCAATACGGCTACGGCTCGCTGCACGAGGGCGTCGTCTCGAGTTCCAAGGAAGCGCTGGAAGACGACAACGCCTGGAACACATACGTCCGGGAGGGCCTCCCCGCGACGCCGATCGCGAGCCCGAGTGACGCCGCGATCTCGGCGGCGATGAACCCCGTCGATGGCCCGTGGCTCTACTTCGTCACGATCAACCTCAGCACGGGGGAGACGCAGTTCTCCGAGACCATGGCCGAGCACGAGCAGGGGATCGAGAAGTGGCGCGAATGGTGCCGCGCGAACCCTGACGCCGGGTGCTGACGCGGTGACGCGTACGCGACTCGCGGTCTGGGGGGACCCGATCGCGCACTCCAAGTCCCCTGACCTGCATGCCGCCGCGTATCGGGTCCTCGGTCTGAGCTGGGAGTACGGACGGCGTCAGGTCTCTGCGGAGGCCTTCACCGCCGCACTCGGTGGACTCGACGACACGTGGCGTGGTTTGTCGCTGACCATGCCGTTGAAGGGGGAGGGCTACCACGCCGCTGCGACGAGGGATCGCCACGCAGAGCTCACGGGCGCCGTCAACACCCTGGTGCTCGGGGCGGCGCCCGCCGGTTTCAACACCGATGTCGGCGGGATCGTCGACGCGCTGTCGGAGGCGGGGATCACCGCTGCGGAGACGGCGCGCATCATCGGTGCCGGCGCCACTGCCGCGTCCGCGCTCGTCGCCGCCTCCGAGATCGGGGTGAAGCACGTGGAGGTGCGGGCTCGACGCCCGGAGCGGGCGAAGGCACTCGTCGCCCTCGGCGACCGCTTGGGTATTCCGGTCGAAGCGCGCTCCCTCGACGGCGGACGCGACGCGGTCGATCTGACCCTCTCGACCTTGCCCAGTGCGACCGCCCTTCCTGTTGAAACCGCGGTGGGGTTGGCTGAGACCGGCGGAGCCTTGTTCGATGCTGCCTATGCGCCCTGGCCCTCCGCCCTCGCGTCCCGCTGGAGCGACGGCACGGTGGTGTCCGGCTTGGGGATGCTGCTGCATCAGGCCGTGCGCCAGATCCGGATCTTCCGGCACGGGGATCCGGCGCTCCCGCTGCCCGTCGAAGCAGAGGTCGTCTCCGCCATGCGCGCCGCGCTCTGAGCGGACGGCGTCGAAACGCGGCGCGGCGAGGGGGCCAACCCGTGGGAGACTGGAGCAATGCTCCGCGTGCTCACGGCCGGCGAATCGCACGGCCCAGAACTCATCGCCGTCATGGAGGGCCTGCCCTCCGGCGTCCCTGTGTCCTCCGAGGCCATCCAGGCCGATCTCGCTCGTCGCAAGCTGGGCTATGGCCGTGGCTCGCGCATGAAGTTCGAGCAGGACGCGCTGACCATCTCCGGCGGTGTGCGGCACGGCAAGAGCCTCGGCAGCCCGATCGCTCTGCGCATCGGCAACACCGAGTGGCCGAAGTGGATCGAGGTCATGAACCCCGAGCCCGTGGAGCTCACCGACAAGTCCCGTGGGCGCAGCGCGCCCCTCACACGTCCGCGTCCGGGGCACGCCGACCTCGTGGGCATGCAGAAGTACGACTTCGACGAGGCGCGTCCGATCCTCGAACGTGCGAGTGCTCGGGAGACGGCTGCGCGTGTCGCGCTCGGGGCGATCGCCCGATCGTTCCTCGGTGAGCTCGGCATCCGACTGGTCAGCCACACCCTGTCGATCGGGCCGGTGCGGGTGCCCGAGGGGTCTCCGCTCCCCACGCCCGACGATGTCGAGGCGCTCGATGCCGATCCGCTCCGGTGTTTCGACGGCGCGACCTCCGCTCTGATGGTGGCCGAGGTCGATGACGCGAAGAAGGACGGCGACACGCTCGGCGGTATCGTCGAGGTGCTCGCGTACGGCCTTCCTCCGGGACTCGGCTCCCACGTGCACTGGGACCGACGCCTCGACGCACGTCTCGCTCAGGCGCTCATGAGCATCCAGGCGATCAAGGGCGTCGAGGTCGGCGACGGCTTCGAGACCACGCGCCGCCGAGGTTCGGCCGCCCACGATGAGCTGTTCGCCACCGCGCACGGCATCACACGCGGCTCGGACAGGGCCGGAGGCACGGAAGGCGGCATGTCCACCGGAACCGTGTTGCGCGTCCGCGCCGGGATGAAGCCGATCGCGACCGTTCCGCATGCCCTCCGCACGATCGACACCGCCACGGGTGACGACGCCACCGCTCACCACCAGCGCTCCGACGTGTGCGCTGTGCCCGCCGCCGGAGTGGTCGCCGAGGCGATGGTCGCCGTGGAGCTCGCGAACGCCGTGCTCGAGAAGTTCGGTGGCGACAGCATCCGCGAGACCCGTCGCAACCTCGAGGGCTACCTCGAAGGCATCCCGGCGGGACTGCGGACGACACCGGCGTCCGAGGCGGCGCTCATCGCGCATGACGAGCGCGGCTGATCCGCTGACGCTGGTGCTGGTCGGCCCGATGGCCGCAGGCAAGACCAGCGTCGGACGCCGCGTCGCTCGGCGGCTCGGCGTCGCTTTCGTCGACACGGACAAACGCATCGTGGCGGAACACGGTCCGATCCCCGGCATCTTCGCCGAGTATGGAGAGGCGCACTTCCGGGAGCTCGAACGCGCCGCGGTCGCCCAGGCCCTCGCCGACGGGGGCGTGATCTCCCTCGGTGGAGGCGCGGTCACGCAGGCGGCCACCCGCGAACTCCTGAAAGCGCATCCGGTCGTCTTCCTGACGGTGAACACAGACGCAGTGGCGGACAGGCTCCGCGGCAGCAACCGCCCCCTCCTGTCAGGGGATGAGGATCCGGTGGAGCGCTGGAAGAAGATCTTCGAGGAACGCCGGGGGTGGTACGCCGAGGTCGCCTCGACCACCTTCGACACCTCACGTCGTCCGATGCAGAAGATCGCGGATGACATCGTGACATGGAGGAGAGAACAGCGATGAGCACGACGACCATCAGCGTCACGGGGAACGACGCCTACGACATCACGATCGGACGCGGAATCCTGGATCGGGTCTCCGCCGCGCTCGCGCCGGGCGTCCGCAAGGTGCTGGTGGTGCATCCGCCCACGCTCGCGTCCCGCGCGGCCGAACTGCGCGACAGACTTCTCGCTGACACCACCGACGGTCCGCGCGAGGTACTGCTCGCGGAGATCCCGGATGCCGAGCAGGGCAAACGGATCGAGGTCGCGGCCTTCTGCTGGCAGGTGATGGGCCAGGCGGACTTCACCCGCAGCGATGCGGTCATCGGATACGGCGGGGGAGCGGTGACCGACCTCGCCGGGTTCGTCGCCGCGACCTGGCTGCGGGGCGTGCAGCTGATCCAGGTGCCGACCACGGTGCTGGGCCTCGTCGATGCGTCCGTCGGCGGCAAAACCGGTGTCAACACCGCGGAGGGCAAGAACCTCGTGGGGGCGTTCTGGGCGCCGAGTGCCGTGATCGGCGACCTCGACGAGCTCGCCAGCCTGAGTCCCAACGAGGCGACCGCAGGATTCGCCGAGGTGGTCAAGGCCGGATTCATCTGGGCTCCGGAGATCCTGGACATCATCGAAGCCGATCCGCTCCGCGCCGTCGACACGACATCCGAGGAGTTCCGCCGCGCGGTCGAACTGGCGATCGACATGAAGGCGAAGGTCGTCTCGGACGACTTCCGCGAGGCCGGCCTCCGCGAGATCCTCAACTACGGGCACACGCTCGGACACGCGATCGAGCATGCGGAACGGTACCGCTGGCGGCACGGCGCCGCGATCTCGGTCGGGATGCTCTACGCCGCCGAGCTCTCGCGGCTTGCGGGTCGTCTGTCCGACTCCGCTGCCGAGCGGCACCGGACGATCCTGGATTCGCTGGGCCTTCCGACCTCGTACCGTGCGGGGGCATGGCCGCAGTTGCTCGCCACCATGCAGCGAGACAAGAAGAGTCGCGGCGGGATGCTGCGCTTCATCCTCCTCGACGACCTCGCGAAGCCCACCGTCCTGCAGGCTCCGGACGAGTCGCTGCTGTTCGCCGCCTATCAGGAGGTCGGGGAGTGAGCCGCCGGATCCTCCTGGTCAACGGGCCGAACCTGAATCTCCTCGGTACCCGCGAGCCCGACGTGTACGGCACGGCGACTCTCGCGGACGTGGAGCGGATCACCACCGAGGCCGCAGCCGCGGTCGGGTTCGAGGTCCGGGCGCTGCAGAGCAACCACGAGGGAGTGCTGGTCGACGCGATCCATGCGGCACGGGAGGACTGCGCCGGAATCGTGATCAATCCGGGCGGACTCACGCACACGTCGGTGGTGCTGCGTGACGCGCTCACCGGGGTGGCGCTGCCGTTCGCGGAGGTCCACATCTCCGATGTGCTCGCGCGTGAGGCCTTCCGCCACCATTCCTACCTGGAAGATGTGGCGGCCGTGCGGGTCGCCGGCCGTGGCGTCGACGGCTACGCAGACGCTGTGCGACAGCTCGCCGCACTCATCCCGTAGAATCGACTGTCGGTCTCGTCCGACCCCGCAGACACACGAACGGAACTCGCAGCGCATGGCATCTACCGCAGACATCAAGAACGGCGTCGTCCTCAGCATCGACGGGCAGCTCTGGAGCGTCATCGAGTTCCAGCATGTGAAGCCCGGCAAGGGTGGCGCGTTCGTGCGCACCAAGCTGAAGAACGTCGTGTCGGGCAAGGTCGTCGACCGCACCTACAACGCCGGCGCCAAGATCGAGATCGAGAACGTCGACCGCCGCGACTACACCTACCTGTACACGGACGGCGACGGCTACGTGTTCATGGACCAGACCGACTTCGACCAGATCACGGTCGGGGCCGCCACGGTCGGCGACGCGAAGAACTTCCTCCTCGAGAACCAGGCCGTCACGATCGCCCTGAACAACGGCAACCCCCTGTACCTCGACCTCCCGGCCTCCGTGATCCTGGAGATCACCTACACCGAGCCCGGCCTGCAGGGTGACCGCTCGTCGGCAGGCACCAAGCCGGCCACGCTCGAGACCGGTTACGAGATCCAGGTGCCGCTGTTCGTCGAGGCCGGCACCAAGGTCAAGGTCGACACCCGCACGGGTGACTACCTCGGCCGCGAGAAGTAAGGCGTGAGCGCCCGGACGAAGGCGCGCAAGCGCGCTCTCGACATCCTCTTCTCCTCCGATGTGCGCGGGGACGACCTCGCCGTGACCCTAGCCGCCGAGGCCAAGCGCGCCGCGAGTGAGCCCGCACGCGAAGCCTCGTGGCTCTACGCGCGCGAGATCGTCGACGGCATCATCGACACCCGCGACGAGATCGACGAGCAGATCACGACGCACAGTCGGGACTGGAAGCTGGAGCGCATGCCCGCGGTCGATCGCGCGCTGCTCCGGATCGCGGTGTGGGAGATCCTGTACAACGACGAAGTGCCGACTGCGGTTGCGATCGACGAGGCCGTCGAACTCGCGAAGGAGTTCTCCACCGACGACTCCGGGGCCTTCGTGCACGGCGTCCTCGCCCGGGTGGCTCGCGCGGCCTGACCCGTCCGACGCGTCGCACTGTCGGCGGTGGCGGAGAGGATGGAAGCATGGCTCTTCCGTTCGAACCGTCCCGATCCGAGGGGCCGCCGTACGCAGACTGGCGTACGATCCTCGGTCCTTCGCGTGACGACGCGAAGACGCCCCTCGCGCTCGGTGTCGAGTTGCGGGTGCGCGACGGGCGCGGGGCGAACCCCTGGGCCTCGCGCCCGCAGCGCACGGCCACCGCCCGCGACGTGGCGAAGCGCACGGGGGAGATCCTTCTCGGGATCCGCCCGCTCGAGCGGAGCGCCACGACGGATGCCTGGGTGCAGGGCTCTGCGACGTGGGACGCGGTGCGGCGTTCGTCTTCGCAATATGGGCGGGATCGATCGCGGTGGTTCGCCGACCTGCTGAGCATCGCCCGGGACACTCTCTTGTCGGGTACCGCCGGTGACTGGCTGGTCGCCGATCTGATCGAATCCGGCCTGCTGTGGGGGCACCTGCGAGCCGCTGCGGACCTCGGGATACCGCTCGTCGCCACGCAGAAGAACACGAGCGTCGCCGTGGCGGAGCAGGCCACGATCGGCGCGACGATCGGACGCGCTGAGGACGGAGGACTCGTGGTACGCCCCGACATCACGATCGACGGCCGCGAGGTCGAGCCCCGCGACGTCCGGGCGATCGGTCGCAGCGGCGTGTACGAGATCGCGCAGCACGGCACGCGCCTGCGCGTGACACTCGCCGAGGTGCCGCTCAGCGAGCCCGTCCACGCCCTGATCGGCCCCGCGGCGGGTCTCGAGGTTCCGGCGGGTGACGAAGCGGCGTTCTTCCAGGATGCGTATCCGCTGCTCGGGCGTCGGATCACCGTGCGCTCCGCAGACCGTGTCGAACTGCCTGCGCTGCCCGCACCTCATGCCGTGCTGGAGCTGTCGTTCCGTCGGGGTGACACGGTCTCCTATACCTTCGCGTGGGAGTATCGCGGATTCGGACGGGTTCCGTTCGCCGCCAGTGATCATGCGGTGCGCGACACCACGGCGGAGGCGGCGCACCGCGACGCGCTTCAGAACATCTGGACCGAGCATCTGGGGGAGGCTCTCCAGGCAGCGGGCTCGTTCCACGACGTCGCGGCAGCAGAGTTCGTCACCCGGATCGTCCCCGCTCTCGAAGCCCACGGCGTCACGGTCGTGGTCTCGGGTCGGCGCAAGAGCTATCACGAGCTGACGGGCGACCCGGAGATCACCGTGTCGACCGTGGAGAGCACGGATCCGGACTGGTTCGACCTCGGCGTGCTGGTCAAGATCGATGGGCGCACGATCCCGTTCGAACCGCTGTTCACGGCGCTGAGCACTGGTCGGAAGAAGCTCCTCCTCGTCGACGGCAGCTACTTCTCGCTGAACCATCGCTCCCTCGATCACCTGCGTGAGCTCATCGACGAAGCGGGCGCGCTCGACGAGTGGGAGACGGGTCCTCGGATCAGCCGGTATCAGACAGACCTCTGGGAGGAGTTCGAGGACCTCGCCGACGAGGCTCTCCCGGCCGTCACCTGGCGCGCCACCGCCGACGCTCTGCGTCGTGCTTCCTCCGTGCCCTCGGTTCCGGTGCCGCCGGCGGTGAACGCCACGCTGCGGCCGTACCAGAAGGAGGGGCTGGATTGGCTCGCATTCCTCTGGAACCACGGCCTGGGAGGAATCCTCGCCGATGACATGGGACTCGGCAAGACGCTCCAGCTCCTCGCACTCATCGCACACGCCAGGGAGGCGGGGGAGCATCGCCCGTTCCTGGTCGTCGTACCCACCTCCGTGCTGGCCACCTGGCGGAGCGAGGCCGCTCGATTCACGCCCTCGCTTCGGGTGCTGCTCCGGGCGAGCACCCAGGGTCCCGGGTTGGTCGACCACCTCGGCGAGACCGACCTCGTGATCACGACCTATGCCGTCGCCCGGCTCGACGAGGCCGAGTACGCGGCTGTGGATTGGGCGGGGCTCATCCTCGACGAGGCGCAGTTCGTCAAGAACCCCGCGACGAAGCTGCACCGCGCCGTCGCCTCCTTCTCGGCCGATGTGACCTTCGCCGTCACCGGAACCCCGATGGAGAACAGCCTCAGCGAGCTATGGGCACTGTTGAAGCTCACGGCGCCCGGACTCTTCCCGTCGGCGCGGAAATTCCGCGAGCGGTACATCCAGCCGATCGAGCAGGGCAAGGTGCCGGAGAACGAGGAGGGCGGCGAGTACCGGCAACGACGCCTCGCGCAGTTGCGACGACGGATACGCCCGTTGCTGCTGCGGCGCACGAAGGAGATCGTCGCTCCGGAACTCCCTGCGAAGCAGGAGCAGATCCTCGCGGTCGAGCTCGGTGCCTCCCACCGTGCCCTGTACGAGACGGTGCTGCAGCGGGAACGTCAGAAGGTGCTGGGCTTACTCGAAGACCTCGATCGCAACCGCTTCATCGTGTTCCGCTCGCTCACCCTGATGCGCATGCTCAGCCTCGCTCCCGGTCTCATCGACCCGGAAGACGCGAAGATCGGTTCGCGCAAGCTCGACGTCCTCCTCGAGAGGGTGATCGAGCTCCAGGCCGAGGGCCACCGGGCCCTGGTGTTCAGTCAGTTCACGTCCTTCCTCGACCTTGCCGCAGCCCGCCTGGATGCCGCGGGAATCCCATACGCCCATTTGGACGGGACGACCAGGCATCGCCAGAAGGTGGTCGACGGATTCACCGGCGGGGAGCAGCCGGTGTTCCTGATCAGCTTGAAGGCAGGGGGATTCGGCCTCACGCTGACCGAAGCCGACTACGTGTTCCTCCTCGACCCGTGGTGGAATCCCGCGGCGGAGGCGCAGGCGATCGACCGCACGCACCGCATCGGACAGGACCGTCAGGTGTTCGTCTACCGGATGATCTCCACCGGGACCATCGAAGAGAAGGTGCTCGAGCTGCAGCGCCGCAAGGCCCGGTTGTTCACCGCCGTCCTCGATGAGGAAGCGCTGTTCGCGCAATCGCTGACCGCCGACGACATCCGCGGCTTGTTCGAGGGGTGAGATGAATACTCCCGGCTCGGTCGACCGGCCGCACAGGGAGCCCTCGGTACAATCGAACGGTTCACTTTCGGGAGGAATGCAATGCGGATCACCGGACTCGGCCACGCCGGGATGTTCATCGAGACCGTGGGCGGGAACATCATCTGCGACCCGGTTCTCGGACCCTCCTTCTACGGATCCTGGTTCCCGTTCCCGGACAACCGGGGGCTGGATTGGGAGCGATTCGGCCGCGAAGCCGACTTCCTCTGGATCTCGCACCGCCACCGCGACCACTTCGATCCGCGTCTCCTCGAGCGCTACATCCGCAAGGACATCGAGGTGCTGCTCCCGGAGTACCCGACCGATGATCTCGAGAAGGACATCCGCGCGCTCGGCTACACGAACATCACCTACGCTCCGGCAGGTCAGGTGATCCAGCGCGGCGACCTCAAGATGATGATCACGCCGCTGCGCGCTCCCAGCGACGGACCGATCGGCGACTCCTCGTTGAGCGTCGACGACGGCACCGGTTCGGTGCTCAATCAGAACGACTCGCATCCGCTCGACCTCGAGAAGCTGCTCGACTTCGGCACGCCCGACGCCTACTTCACCCAGGTCTCCGGCGCCATCTGGTGGCCCATGGTCTATGACCTGCCGCTCGAGGCGAAGCAGAACTTCGCCCGCCTCAAGCGCGAAGCGCAGAACAAGCGCGCCATGTACTACATCGAGAAGGTCGATGCTCCGCACGTCTTCCCGATGGCCGGTCCGCCCATGTTCCTGCGCGACGATCTGTTCGACTTCAATGGTCTCGGCAAGAACGGCGAATCGATCTTCACGGACCAGAAGCAGTTCCTCGCGCACATGAAGGAGCTCGCTCCGCAGTACGACGGTCAGCTCTTCATCCCCGGGACCGTCGTCACGGTCGAGGGAGGCAACGTCACGTCCGAGCAGACGCTCTACACCGACGCCGAGATCGCTCACATCTTCGACGAGAAGTGGGAGTACCTCGAGGAGCAGCGCGCGAGCCGGCAGCAGGAGATCCGCGACGAAGAGGCGTCTCGTGCCGAGATCATTCCCCCGGCCGAGATGCTCGAGGCGATCAAGACCTGGTGGGAGCCGTTGCTGAAGAAGTCCCGCACGATCCGGTTGGGCGTCGGCGGATGTGTGCGCTTCCGCATCGGCGAACTCGACATGGTCGTCGACTTCCCTCGTGCGAAGGTCCGCGAGTACGCGGGGGAGGAGTGCGTGTACTGGTACACCATCCCCGCAGATCTCGTCTCCACGAACATCGTCGATCACGAGATCGACTGGTCGAACTCGATCTTCCTCTCGATGCAGTTCTCGGTGGGACGCAGCGGCAAGTTCAACGAGTTCCTCACCACGTTCCTCAAGTGCCTCTCGGTCGACCGGATCGAATACGTCGAGAACTGGTATCAGGAGCAGACGGATCAGACGGAGGACGCGGAGATCGGCGACTGGGTCGTCCAGCGGCGCTGCCCGCACCTGCGCGCCGACCTCACCCGAACGGGTACCGTCGACGAGGACGGGATCCTCACCTGCAGCATGCACGACTGGAAGTGGGATCTGAAGACCGGTCGATGCCTCTCCACGGCCGGGCACCCGATCCGTTCCGCCAAGGTCGACGACGTCACCGATCCCGTGCTGCAGGAGGCGAGCTGATCGCGGAGAGTCCGCGCTCCGATAGACTGGCCTGACTAGCAACCTTTAACACCGTCCTGTGAGGCGGAGAAGGGAGCGGCCGATGAGCATGCGCACCGTGCTGCACGAAGCCGACATCTCACGCGCGCTGACCCGTATCGCGCACGAGATCCTCGAATCCAATCGAGGAGCCGAGAACCTCGTCCTGCTGGGAGTTCCGACCCGCGGCGTCACTCTCGCCCATCGCCTCGGCCTGCTGATCAGCGAGATCGCCCAAGAGTCCGTTCCCGTCGGCGCGCTCGATGTCACCCTCTTCCGGGATGACCTCGCCAAGCACCCGACCCGATCGCCGCAGCCCACGGAGATCCCGGTCGGCGGCATCGACGGCAAGACGGTCGTGCTCGTCGATGATGTGCTCTTCTCCGGCCGGAGCATCCGGGCCGCACTGGACGCGATCCAGTCGATCGGCCGCCCCGCTGTCGTCCGGCTGGCGATCCTGGTCGACCGCGGGCATCGTGAACTTCCGATCCGGCCGGACTTCATCGGCAAGAACATCCCCTCCGCGCGCACGGAGCGCGTCAACGTGCGCCTCTTCGAGAACGACGGGGCCGAGGAGGTGACGATCGGCGAATGAGGCATCTTCTCGACACCCGCACCCTGGATCGGGCGACCGCACTGCGCATCCTCGACGTCGCCGAAGACATGGCGGACACGCAGTCCCGCGAGGTCAAGAAACTCCCGACACTGCGCGGCAAGACCGTCGTGAACCTCTTCTTCGAGGACTCGACCCGCACCCGCATCTCGTTCGAGGCAGCCGCCAAGCGTCTCTCCGCCGATGTGATCAACTTCGCCGCGAAGGGGTCCAGCGTCTCCAAAGGCGAGAGCCTGAAAGACACGGCGCAGACGCTCGAGGCGATCGGCGCCGACGCGGTCGTGGTCCGGCACCCCGGCTCCGGAGCGCCGCAGACCCTCGCCACCAGCGGCTGGATCTCGGCCGGAGTGGTGAACGCCGGGGACGGCACCCACGAGCACCCGACGCAGGCGCTGCTCGACGCCTTCACCATCCGCAAGCGTCGCTTCGGTGGCGACAGCCGAGGACGGGACCTCAGCGGGCTGCGGGTCGTGATCGTCGGTGACGTGCTGCACTCCCGCGTTGCCCGTTCCAACGTCTGGCTGCTCACCACGTTGGGTGCCGACGTCACCCTGGTGGCACCGCCCACGTTGGTGCCGCAGAACGTGTCTCTCTGGCCGGTTCGGGTCGAGTACGACCTCGATCACGCGCTGGCGGAGGACCCGGACGCCGTGATGATGCTGCGTATCCAGCTGGAACGGATGAACGCGGCGTATTTCCCGACTGAGCGGGAGTATTCCCGCCGCTGGGGCCTGGACGCACGGCGTGTGGGCGGTCTTCCGGCAGGTAGCATTGTCATGCACCCCGGACCCATGAACCGGGGACTGGAGATCTCTTCGGAAGCTGCCGATTCCCCCCGCTCGACGGTGCTGGAGCAGGTGACGAACGGGGTGTCCGTCCGCATGGCGGTGCTGTACCTGCTGCTGGCAGGGGAACGAGACGACGAACGAGGGGGAGACCTGTGAGCGAGACCCTCGTCATCACTGGCGCACAGATGCTTGGTGCCGAGAGCGCCGACATCATCATCGAAGACGGCCGCATCGCCGACATCGGTCAGGGATTGCATCGCGCCGGTGCGCGCATCATCGACGGCGCGGGGCTCGTGGCCCTGCCCGGGCTCGTCGACCTGCACACGCATCTGCGCGAACCCGGCTATGAAGCGTCGGAGACGATCCTCACCGGGACGAGGGCCGCAGCCGCCGGTGGTTTCACCGCGGTGTTCGCGATGCCCAACACCTCTCCCGTGGCGGACACCGCCGGAGTGGTCGAGCAGGAGCTCGGCCTGGGCGAGGCAGCCGGTTATGCCACCGTGCAGCCCATCGGCGCCGTCACGGTCGGGCAGAAGGGCGAGCGTCTCGCGGAACTGGGAGCGATGGCGTCGTCCCGCGCGAAGGTGCGCGTCTTCAGCGACGACGGCTTCTGCGTGTTCGATCCGCTCATCATGCGCCGCGCGCTGGAGTACGTGAAGTCCTTCGGCGGCGTCATCGCCCAGCACGCTCAGGATCCTCGTCTCACCGAGGGTGCCCAGATGAACGAAGGCATCGTGTCGGCCGAACTCGGTCTGAGCGGCTGGCCCGCGGTGGCGGAGGAGTCGATCATCGCCCGCGACGTGCTGCTGGCCGAGCACGTGGGATCCCGCCTGCACGTCTGCCACCTCTCGACGGCAGGGTCGGTCGACATCATCCGCTGGGCCAAGAAGCGCGGCATCGACGTCACCGCTGAGGTCACCCCGCACCACCTGTTGCTGACCGACGAGCTCGTGCGCGGCTACGACGCTCGCTACAAGGTCAATCCGCCGCTGCGTCGCGAAGAGGATGTGCACGCCGTGCGCGAGGGCCTCGCCGACGGAACGATCGACATCGTGGCCACCGATCACGCACCGCATCCGAGCGAGAACAAGGCGTGCGAGTGGCAGGCAGCGGCGAACGGCATGGTGGGCCTCGAGAGCGCGCTCCGCGTGGTGCATCAGTCGATGGTGCAGACCGGGCTGCTCGAATGGTCCGACGTCGCGCGCGTCATGAGTTCGACACCGGCACGCATCGGTAGGCTCGCCGGCCACGGCACTCCGCTCGACGTCGGACAGCCGGCCCACCTCACGCTGTATGACGCATCTGTCGACGGCGTCTTCACGGAGGCGGATCTCCACGGCCGGAGCGTGAACTCGCCCTACCTCGGCCGGACGCTCCCCGGACGCGTGGAGTACACCATCCACGGCGGCACCCTCACCGTCGACGGCGGACACGTCGTCGAGGAGCTCCGCGCATGAGCGCTCGGGACCTCGCCGTCGCGATCATGATCGCGGTGGCGCTCCTGATCCTGCTGGCGATGCTCTTCGCCTGGCGACGACGAATGCGCCGCGATTCCGTGTTCACGGCGCCGCTCGGAGTCCCTGAGCATGCGGAGATCGTCCGCCGCGACGAGGTGCTGTACGTGTCGACGACACGACACGAGCAGCCGCTCGAACGCCTCGCGGTGTCCCCTCTCGCGTATCGGGCACGCGGCGAGCTCGCCCTCACGGATCGCGGCATCGCCCTCTGCCTCGACGGAACCCCGACGGTCTTCCTCGCGAACGACCGGCTCGTCACCGTCGATCGTGCCACCGTCACGATCGACCGCGTGGTCGAGCCCGGCGGCCTCGTGCGCATCGCCTGGAAGATCGCCGACGACACCGTCGTCGACAGCTACCTGCGCCTCGCCACCGGCGAGCCTCAGAACCTCATCTCCGACCTGCAGCGGCTCGTCCCCGCCGCCCCCGACACAGGAGCAAAGTCATGACTCTCTCGACACCCGCCGGGCAGGCCCCCGCGGCCCAGCTGCCCGACCCCGCCGTGCTCGTCCTGGAGGACGGCACGCGTCACGCCGGACGCGCCTACGGCGCACGCGGTCGTACCCTCGGCGAAGTCGTCTTCGCGACCGGCATGTCCGGATACCAGGAGACCATCACGGATCCTTCGTACGCGGGTCAGATCGTCCTGCAGACGGCACCGCACATCGGCAACACCGGCATGAACGACGAAGACGCCGAGTCGCGCCGCATCTGGGTCTCCGGCTACATCGTGCGCGACCCTTCGCGCGTCGTCTCGAACTGGCGCGCCAACGCGTCGCTCGACGATGTGCTCGTCCAGGACGGCGTGGTGGGCATCAGCGGGGTCGACACCCGTTCGATCACGCGCCACATCCGCTCAGCCGGCTCCATGCGCGGCGGCATCTTCTCCGGCGCCGAAGCGTCGCTCGACCCCGAGGAGCAGGTGCGCATCGTCCGCGAGGCGCCCGAGATGGCAGGACGCAATCTGTCCGCCGAGGTCTCCGTCGACGTCGCGACCGTGACGACCGCGATGGGGGCGCGGATCGGCAACCTCGCCGTGCTCGACCTCGGTGTGAAGCAGGCGACGATCGACAATCTCGCGGCCCGCGGCTTCGACGTGCACGTGCTTCCGCAGAACGTGACCATCGATGAGATCAGAGCCGTGGACCCCGTCGCCGTCTTCTATTCGAACGGCCCTGGTGACCCCGCGGCCTCGGGCGATCACGTCGAGCTGCTGCGTGCGGTGCTCGACGACGGGCTGCCGTTCTTCGGCATCTGCTTCGGCAACCAGCTCCTGGGCCGTGCGCTGGGTCTCGGCACCTACAAGCTGCCGTTCGGCCACCGTGGCATCAACCAGCCCGTGCTCGACAAGCAGACCGGCAAGGTGGAGATCACCGCCCACAACCACGGCTTCGCCGTCGAGGCTCCGATCGAGGGGACCTTCGACAGCCCGAACGGGTACGGCAAGGTCGAGGTCAGCCATGTCGGGCTGAACGACAACGTCGTCGAGGGACTCCGCGCTCTCGACATCCCGGCCTTCTCGGTGCAGTACCACCCCGAGGCGGCAGCGGGCCCGCACGACGCCAACTATCTCTTCGACAGGTTCCGCGACCTGGTCATCGCCAGCCAGAAGGACTCCAAGTAATGCCCAAGCGCGACGACATCAACTCCGTCCTCGTCATCGGTTCCGGCCCGATCGTCATCGGCCAGGCCTGCGAGTTCGACTACTCCGGTACTCAGGCCTGTCGTGTGCTGCGCGAGGAGGGAGTCCGGGTCATCCTGGTCAACTCCAACCCCGCCACGATCATGACCGACCCCGACTTCGCCGATGCGACCTACATCGAGCCGATCACGTGGGAGGTCATCGAGACGATCATCGCCAAGGAGCGCCCCGACGCGATCCTGCCGACCCTCGGTGGACAGACCGCGCTCAACGCCGCGATCGAGCTCCACAACCACGGCATCCTCGAGAAGTACGACGTCGAGCTCATCGGCGCCAACTTCGAGGCGATCAACAAGGGCGAGGATCGCCAGATCTTCAAGCAGCTGGTCCTCGACGCCGGCGCCGACGTGGCAGACTCCCGCATCGCGCACACGATGGAGGAGGTGCTGGCCGCCGCGGACGAGCTCGGCTACCCGATGGTGGTCCGTCCCAGCTTCACGATGGGGGGCCTGGGCTCCGGCTTCGCCTACGACGAGGAAGACCTCCGTCGCATCGCCGGAGCGGGCCTGCGCGACTCGCCCACCACCGAGGTGCTCCTCGAGGAGTCGATCCTCGGGTGGAAGGAGTACGAGCTCGAGCTCATGCGCGACACGGCCGACAACACGGTCGTCGTCTGTTCGATCGAGAACGTCGATCCGGTCGGCGTGCACACGGGTGACTCGATCACGGTCGCGCCGGCACTGACCCTCACCGACCGCGAGTACCAGAAGATGCGCGACATCGGCATCGACATCATCCGCGCCGTGGGCGTCGACACCGGAGGCTGCAACATCCAGTTCGCGGTCGATCCGAAGAACGGCCGGATCATCGTCATCGAGATGAACCCGCGTGTCTCGCGCTCGAGCGCCCTGGCCTCGAAGGCCACGGGCTTCCCGATCGCGAAGCTCGCAGCCAAGCTGGCCCTGGGCTACCGCCTCGATGAGATCCCGAACGACATCACCGGTGTGACGCCGGCGAGCTTCGAGCCGACGCTCGACTACGTGGTCGTCAAGGTCCCGCGCTTCGCCTTCGAGAAGTTCCCGGCTGCGGACGCGACGCTGACCACGACCATGAAGTCCGTGGGCGAGGCGATGGCGATCGGTCGCAACTACGCGACCGCCCTGCAGAAGGCGCTCCGTTCGCTGGAGAAGCGCGGGTCGAGCTTCCACTGGGGAGCGGAGGAGCGTTCCGTGGAGGAGCTGCTCGAGATCTCGAAGACGCCGACCGACGGTCGTATCGTCACGCTGCAGCAGGCATTGCGCAAGGGTGCAACGGTCGAGCAGGCCTTCGAGGCGACGGCGATGGACCCCTGGTTCCTCGACCAGATCGTGCTCATCAACGAGGTCGCGGAGATCGTGCGCACGGCGCCCGAGCTCGATGCGGCCACTCTCCGCTACGCCAAGGAGCACGGCTTCTCGGACGCTCAGCTGGCCGAGCTCCGCGGAACCTCGGAGGCGGAGATGCGCGGGGTGCGCCATGGCCTCGGGATCCGACCGGTCTACAAGACGGTGGACACCTGTGCCGGCGAATTCCCGGCGCTGACTCCGTACCACTACTCGAGCTATGACTTCGAGACCGAGGTCGCTCCGTCCGATCGGACCAAGGTCGTCATCATCGGCTCCGGTCCCAACCGCATCGGTCAGGGTGTCGAGTTCGACTACTCGTGCGTGCATGCCTCGTTCGCGCTGTCGGATGCAGGCTTCGAGACCGTCATGGTCAACTGCAACCCGGAGACGGTCTCGACCGACTACGACACCTCGGATCGCCTGTACTTCGAGCCGCTGACGCTCGAGGACGTGCTGGAGGTGCTGGACGCGGAGGCCGCGAGCGGGACGATCCTCGGTGTCGTCTGCCAGCTCGGCGGTCAGACGCCGCTCGGCCTCGCGAAGGGTATCGAAGCCGCGGGCTACACCGTGCTCGGCACCAGCCCCGAGGCGATCGACCTGGCGGAGGAGCGCGAGCTCTTCTCCCGCCTGCTCGATGAGGCCGGTCTGGTCGCCCCGCGCAACGGCACCGCGATCGACGTCGAGGGCGCTGTGCGCATCGCCGAGGAGATCGGCTATCCGGTGCTGGTGCGTCCGAGTTTCGTGCTCGGCGGCCGCGGTATGGAGATCGTCTACGACACCGCGTCGCTCCGGGACTACTTCGTGCGCACCGCGGGTGAAGTCGTGATCGAAGAGGGCAAGCCGCTCCTGGTCGACCGATTCCTCGACGACGCGATCGAGCTCGATGTGGACGCCCTCTACGACGGCACCGACCTGTTCGTCGGTGGTGTCATGGAGCACCTCGAAGAGGCCGGGATCCACTCCGGCGACTCCAGCTGCACGTTGCCGCCCGTCTCGCTCGGCCGCACCGACGTGGATCGCGTGCGGGAGGCCACGCTCGCCATCGCGAAGGGCGTGGGCGTCCGCGGACTGCTCAACGTGCAGTTCGCCATCAGCGCCGGAGTGCTCTACGTTATCGAGGCGAACCCGCGCGCCAGCCGTACCGTGCCCTTCGTCTCGAAGGCGCTCGGCATCCCGATGGCCAAGGCGGCGAGCCGCGTGATGACCGGTTCGACGATCGCCGAGCTGCGCGCCGAAGGCATGCTCCCCGAACAGGACGGCTCGCGGGTCCCGCTCGACGCGCCGGTGTCCGTGAAGGAAGCGGTGCTTCCGTTCAAGCGATTCCGCACCGCCGACGGCAAGACGGTCGACTCCGTGCTCGGACCGGAGATGCGATCCACCGGTGAGGTCATGGGGATCGACCGCGACTTCCCGACCGCATTCGCGAAGAGTCAGGCCGCGGCCTACGGGGGCATGCCCACGTCGGGGACGGTGTTCATCTCGGTCGCCGACTCGGACAAGCGGGCCGTCATCCTTCCCGCGCACCGTCTGCGACAGCTCGGCTTCACGATCGTCGCGACCGAGGGCACCGCCGAGATCCTCTCGCGCAACGGCATCGCGGTCACCGTCGTCGAGAAGTACAGCTCGACGCAGGAGACGGGCGCGAAGAACATCGTCGACCTCATCAACGAGGGCGAGATCGACATCGTCGTGAACACTCCCTCCGGTGGCACAGCCCGCGCGGACGGCTACGAGATCCGTGCCGCAGCAGTCGCCGCCGACAAGGCCCTGTTCACCACGATGGCGGTGCTCGGGGCGGCCGTGAGCGGAATGGACGCCGCCCACGAGGGCTTCCAGGTCAAGAGCCTCCAGGAGTACGCACTGGACCGGAAGGCGGCACTGTGAGCGCACGCTTCGGCGAGCGGGTCCGCTCCGTGCTCGGCGCACGAGGACCCCTCTGCGTCGGCATCGACCCCCACGCCGCGCTGCTCGCGTCGTGGGGACTGTCGGACGACGCGCAGGGCGTGCGTGAATTCGGCCTGCGGACCGTCGAGGCTGCCACCGGGAGAGTCGGCTTCGTGAAGCCGCAGGTGTCGTTCTTCGAGCGCTTCGGCTCCCGGGGCATCGCCGCGCTCGAAGACGTCCTCGCCGCAGCGCGCGCGGCCGGCCTCATCGTGATCGCCGACGCCAAGCGGGGCGACATCGGGTCGACCATGGATGACTACGCGCGCGCCTGGCTCACGCCGGGTTCGCCGTTGGAGGCGGACGCACTCACGGTGAGTCCTTTCCTCGGTGTCGGAGCCCTCGACGGGGCCTTCGCCCTCGCCGGAGAGCACCACAAGGGGCTCTTCGTCCTCGCGGCGACCAGCAACCCCCAGGCCGAGGGACTCCAGCGGTCCACGGCGTCCGACGGCGCGACCGTGTCGGCATCGATCATCTCCGAGGTCTCGGGGCGCAACGCCGAGCAGGTGGCGGCAGGGGAGTGGGGGAGCTTCGGCTTCGTCATCGGTGCCACCGTGGAGTGGGCCCCGGCGGGTATCGAACCCTTCGAGCCCGTCGCCCCCATCCTGGCTCCGGGCTTCGGTGCGCAGGGTGCTGCTCCCTCCGACCTGCGGCCGCGCTTCGGTGCGCTGTCGAACGCCGTGATCGCGAGCGAGAGCCGCAGCATCCTCTCCGCAGGCCCGGTCGACCTGGCCCGGACCGTCGCCGCACGCGCGGCCGAGTACCTCGAGGTGGCCGGTGTCTGACGCCCAGCGGACCGTTCCTGAGGTCGATCGAGCTGCGGCCGCGCGCCGTGCGGTCGAACGGCGCCGTGCCAGAGCCTCCGTCAAGCGCGACCTGACGATGCGGGTGGTCACGCCGCAGGCGGTGCTGCGTCGCGCCACAGCGGACGCCGACTCCGTCGAGGGGTCGATGCGCATCACCGACTTCCTGCTGGCTCTCCCCGCCATCGGTGCGGGCAAGCGCGACCGGATCCTGGAGGAGCTCCACATCTCGCCGGTCAAACGTCTTGGAGGCCTCGGCGCACGTCAGCGTCGTGCACTGGAGACGTGGCTCGACGCACGCTTCCCGGTACCGGAGCCGCGTGGAGAGCGGAGTCGCCTGCTCGTGCTCGCCGGTCCGACGGCCGTGGGCAAGGGAACGGTGGCCGCGCATATCCGTGAGCACAACCCGGAGATCCATCTGTCGGTCTCGGCGACCACGCGGCCGCCTCGTCCGGGCGAGATCGACGGTGTCCACTACTACTTCGTGGATGACGCGGAGTTCGACCGGCTGATCGCCGACGACGAGCTCCTCGAATACGCGGTGGTGCACAACCGCTCCCGATACGGCACCCCGCGCGCACCGATCGATGCCGCTTTGGCCGAGGGCAAGACGGTCCTCCTCGAGATCGACCTGCAGGGTGCGCGTCAGGTGCGGCGAGCGGAACCCGCCGCGACGCTCATCTTCCTGCTGCCGCCGAGCTGGGATGAGCTGGTGCATCGACTGGTCGGGCGCGGCACCGAAGAGGCCGAAGAGAGGGCCCGCCGATTGCGTACCGCGAAGGTCGAACTGGCCGCTCAGAACGAGTTCGATCACCTGATCGTGAACGAGGACGTCGCCACCGCGGCCCGTGAGGTCGTAGAATTGTCTTCAAGCTCTGCGCGCTGAGCGTCTTCGCGCGCCTTTCGCACCGTCTTCGCGACGATCCCGTCGCCTGATCAGGAGGTCTCACCATGGCCGGACACAACAACGGCATCATCGATCCCCCCATCGACAACCTGCTCGACCGCGTCGACTCCAAGTACGAGCTCGTGATCTACGCCGCAAAGCGCGCGCGCCAGATCAACGACTACTACTCGGACCTGCACGAGGGCAACCTCTTCGACAACGTGGGCCCGCTGGTCGATTCCTCCGTCGAGGACAAGCCGCTCACCATCGCGCTGCACGAGATCAACGAGGACAAGCTCCGCCTGCGTCACGCGGAGTGATATTCGAGACTGCGCCTCCCGTCTGTCGGAGGCGCAGTCCAGAATGGGTGCCACACCCCCTTCTGTCCGTCCCGTTCTGGAGAATCGATGAGCGCGCTGCGTCTGTTCACGTCCGAGTCCGTCACCGAAGGGCATCCGGACAAGATCTGCGACCAGATCTCGGACAGCATCCTCGATGGTCTGATCGCGAAGGACCGCGGTTCTCGCGTGGCCGTCGAGACGCTCGTCACGACCGGCCTCGTCCACGTCGCCGGTGAGATCCGCACCGAGGCCTACGTCGATATCCCGACGATCGTCCGCCAGGTCGTGAACGGTATCGGCTACACCTCCAGCGAGACCGGCTTCGACGGCGCGTCCTGCGGTGTGAGCGTCTCGGTGGGGGAGCAGTCCACCGACATCGCCCACGGCGTCGACAGCGCGCAGGAGCACCGCGACGGGTCGTCCGTCGATCCGCTCGACGGGCTCGGCGCAGGCGACCAGGGCATCATGTTCGGCTTCGCGACGAACGAGACGCCCCAGCTGATGCCGATGGCTGCCTGGACCGCACACCGCCTGGCGGAACATCTCACCGAGGTCCGTCGCAGCGGAGTGCTGCCGTTCCTGCGCCCCGACGGCAAGACTCAGGTCACGCTGGGCTACGACGGCTTCACGCCGAAGACCGTCGACGCGGTCGTCGTCTCCACGCAGCACCACCCGGAGATCTCCCAGGACGAGCTGCAGGATCAGGTGCGCCGGCACGTCATCGACCCGGTCCTCGCCACGACGGGCCTCGACCTCGACGACGTCACGCTCTACATCAACCCCGCGGGCCCGTTCGTCACAGGAGGCCCGAAGGGCGACGCCGGACTCACCGGACGCAAGATCATCATCGACACCTACGGCGGGGCAGCGCGACACGGCGGTGGAGCGTTCAGCGGGAAAGACCCGTCGAAGGTCGACCGCTCCGGTGCCTACGCCACGCGTTGGGTGGCCAAGAACGCGGTGGCGGCAGGACTCGCCGACCGTCTCGAACTGCAGGTGGCCTACGCGATCGGCGTCGCGCGTCCGGTCGGCCTGTACGTCGAGACCTTCGGCACCGGAAAGGTCTCGGACGAGGTGATCACCCGGGCCATCACCGACGTGTTCGATCTGCGCCCGCAGGCGATCATCGAGCAGCTCGACCTTCTGCGGCCGATCTACGCCCAGACCGCGGCGTACGGTCACTTCGGTCGAGAGCTCGCCGACTTCACCTGGGAGCGCACCGACCGCGCCGAAGAGCTTCGCCGCGCTGCCGGGCTCTGATGGGACCACGGTCCTGATGCCTCCGGAGAGCCGGCGCATCGCGCGCGTGCTCCTCGATTCGCCGCTGCCTCAACTCGACCGGCTCTTCGACTACGCGCTTCCCGCAGAGCTCGGCGACGTACCGCTCGGCGTCCGGGTCCGCGTGCCGTTGCGCACCGCGGGGCGGGTGATCGACGGATACATCGTCGAGATCGACACCGAAGACGACGCCGACCGCCCGCTGTCCGAGGTCGAGAGCGTTGTCTCGGCCGTGCCCGTCCTTCCCGAGCGCCTCTACACGCTGGCACGTCGAGTTGCCGATCGTGCTGCCGGGTCGGCCTCGGACGTGCTGCGCCTCGTGATCCCCAAGCGTCAGGTGCGGGTCGAGAAGGCCTGGACGGCGGACTCGCCCGAAATGCAGCCTGATGCCGCCGCTCGCGAGATCGCGGAGGAAGCCATCGCGGCCTACGACGGCCTCGGCGCCGTCCTCGATACCGGAGGACGCGCCGCGGTCGAAGCGATCCCGCAGCTCCTCGACGGCGTGCAGGGGTGGGCGAAACTCCTGGCCTCGGCTGCAGCGCGGACATTGTCGTCGGGTCGGTCCTCGATCATCGTCGTTCCGGACCATCGCGATCTCGATCGTCTGCTCGCCGCGCTCGAGCCGCTCGTGCCCGCTGGCACGGTGGTGCGTCACGACTCCCGGCAGACCAACCCCGACCGCTATCGGGCCTTTCTGCGCACACTCGAGGACGCTCCCTGCATCGTCGTCGGCAATCGCTCCGCGGTCTACTCGCCTGTGGCCGCCGGGCTGGTGGCGATCTGGGACGATGGCGACCCATTGCTCGGAGAACCGCTGTCGCCGTACGTCAATTCCCGTGACGCGGCGCTCCTCCGACAAGAGCTCGAGGGCTCCGCACTGCTGTTCGCGGGGCACTCGCGTACGACCGACGTCGAGCGCCTCGTCGTACTCGGTTGGCTGCAGGATGTCCGGGCCACGCGTCGCGTGCTTCCGCGGGTCGTCCTCAGCACGGCACAGGAGATGGAGCAGCCGACGGCTCAACGCATGCCGTCATCGGCGTTCCTCGCTGCGCGCAACGCCGCGGCCGAAGGACCCGTCCTCGTCCAGGTTTCGCGCCCGGGATTCTCCCCATCCTTGGTGTGCGCCGACTGCCGAGCACCCGCACGCTGCCCGCACTGCGGGGGACCACTCGGTGCGCGGCATCGTGGGGCCGTGCCGGTGTGCGGCTGGTGTGGGCGGGGTGCGAGCGCGTGGACGTGCCCGTCGTGCTCCTCGACGAAGCTGCGCCTCGCGTCGTCCGGGAGCGAACGCACCGCCGATGAGCTCGGACGCGCCTTTCCGGGTGTCCGCGTGATCGTCGCCGACAGTGCGCATCCGGTCGAACGCGTCACGGACAGACCCGCACTCGTGGTCGCGACCCGTGGAGCGGAGCCGATCGCCGACGGCGGCTACCGAGCGGTCGTCCTGCTGGACGGGCCGCGCATGCTCCAGGCCCCCGACCTGCGTGTCGCGGAATCGTGCCTGCGCTGGTGGTCGAACGCCGCGGCCCTCGCCGCGCCCGGAGCACCCGTCCACCTGGTCGGAGTGAACGGCGCAGCGGCCAAGGCGCTCGCGACCTGGAACCACGCGGCCCATGCGCGCGCCGAGCTGGAGAGTCGGGCGCCCCTGCACATGCCGCCCACGACGCGCGTGGCACTCGTGCAGGGGTCGGCTTCTGCCGTCGGTGACGCTCTCGCCGCGCTCAAGGAACTCGCCCTCCCCAGCGATGCCGTCCTCGGACCTGTTCCCGTCGAGTCCGACGAGGTGCCTCCCCGCGTACGTGCCCTCGTGCGTTTCGACTACAGCGCCGGCAGCCGTGTCGCCACGGCCCTGCGCGCGGCAGTGGTCGCCGAAGCAGTGAGCGGCCGCCGACGCAAGGGGCGGTCGACGAAGAGCACACTCTCGGTCCGTCTCGATATCCTCGATCCAGAGCTCTGACCCTTCCGGAGAACCTTCATGCGCCTCGTCTTCGCCGGTACACCCGCTGCTGCCGTGCCCACCCTGCGTCGTCTCGCGACCTCGCACGACATCGCCGCGGTCGTGACGCGGCCCGATGCCGCACTCGGGCGTCGGCGTGTGCTCACGCCGTCTCCGGTCGCGCAGGCGGCCCTCGAACTCGGACTCCCCGTGATCAAGGCCGCTCGGCTCGACGACGCCGCGACCGCGGAGATCGCGGCTCTGGAGGTGGAACTCGGCGTGATCGTGGCCTACGGGGGCCTGGTCCGCGAGCCGCTCCTGTCCATGCCGACGAGGGGCTGGATCAACCTGCATTTCTCCCTCCTTCCGGCATGGCGCGGAGCCGCCCCGGTGCAACGAGCGCTCATCGCGGGAGACGACGTTCTCGGCGCGAGTGTCTTCCAGCTGGTCGCCGAGCTGGATGCGGGCGACGTCTATGCGACGCGGGAGATCGAGGTCGCGGAGACCGCGACCGCGGGCGAGGCGCTCGAGACTCTCGCCCACGACGGTGCCGACCTCACGGCCCAGGTGGTCGACGCGATCGCTGACGGCACAGCCGACGCGCGACCGCAGGTGGGGGAGCCGAGTTTCGCGGCCAAGCTGTCACACGCCGACGGCCTCCTCGATTGGAACGCGCCGCTCTACACGGTGTTCGCACGTTTCCGAGGTGCGACTCCCGAACCCGGCGCGCACACGACGGTCGGCGGGCAGGCGCTCAAGGTGCTCGAAGCGGTGCCCGCTGCGGATGCGGAGCCTCTCGCTCCCGGACGCTTTCGTGGCACGAAGAAGGCGCTCCTCATCGGGACGGGCTCGGGGGCGCTGGCGGTGACTCGCGTGCAGCCGGCCGGCAAAGGAGCGATGAACGCGGTCGACTGGTGGCGCGGACAGCGCAGTGGCGATGAGCTGCAGGCAGGATCATGAGCGGCGAAGGACGGGAGCGTCGCACCCCGAGGCCGCAGGGACGACGTCCGTCCGGGCAGTCCTCCCGCGAGGGACGGGGATCGGTGCGGCGCGGTCCTGTGCGCGCTGTTCAACCCGCTCGTCGGGTCGCGTACGACGTGCTGCGCGCGGTGTCCGAGACCGATGCCTATGCGAACCTCGTGCTCCCGACCGCGATCGCCGACGCGGGGCTCACGCCGCAGGACGCGGCGCTCGCGACGGAGCTCACGTACGGAACGTTGCGAAGGCTCGGCACGTATGACGCGATCATCGCATCGGCAGCCGACCGCCCGACGGACGGCATCGACCCTGCGGTGCTCGACGCACTGCGGCTCGCGGTGCATCAGCTGCTCGCCACCCGCGTCGCTTCGCACGCGGCTGTGAACGAATCGGTGAACCTCGTGGCGACGACATCAGGGCGTGGGGCGTCGAGCTTCGCGAACGCCGTCCTCCGTCGTATCACCCGCGACTCGGGAGAGGTCTGGCAGGCGCGCATCGAGGAGCAGGCGCGCTCCGATGACGAGCGGCTCGCCCTGCGCACCGCGCATCCGGTCTGGGTCATCAGGGCGCTCCGTCGGGCCCTCGCAGCCGAAGGGCGCGGGGACGAGCTCGAGGCGCTTCTGGAGTCCGACAACATCTCGCCCGAGGTGACCCTCGTCGCGTTGCCGGGGCTGGCCGAGCCTGCCGAGCCTCGTCTTCCCTACGCGCCGACCGCTTTCGCGTCTCCCGGGGGCGACCCCCGGCGCTCGGTCGAAGCCTCCGGCGGTACCGTGCGCGTGCAGGACGAGGGCTCCCAGCTCGTGGCCCTCGCGCTGGCGGGCGCTGCGCCGATCGTCTCGGGGGAGCGCTGGCTCGACCTCTGCGCGGGTCCGGGAGGGAAGACCGCGCTCCTCGCCGCGATCGCGCTCGAGCATGACGCCACGCTGGAGGCGAACGAGGTCGTCCCCGTCCGCGCGCGACTCGTCCGCAAGGCTCTCCGGGCCGTACCGGCTGACATCGTCGTCCACGAGCAGGATGGGCGGGCTCTCGCCGCATCCCGACCGGGGGAGTTCGACCGGATCCTCGTCGATGCGCCCTGCACGGGTCTCGGCGCGCTTCGTCGCCGCCCCGAGGCACGTTGGCGGAAGTCGCCGGCGGATGTCGCCGAACTCGTCCCGCTGCAGGTCGAGCTGCTGTCCGCTGCGGTCGATGCGCTCGCTCCCGGTGGCGTCGTCGCTTATGTGACGTGCTCGCCGCATCTCGCGGAGACCTCCGGCGTCGTGCAGGAGGTGCTGCGGGCGCGCACGGACATCGTGGAGCTCGATGCCCGTGCGGCGATCGCGGATGTCTCGATGTCGCCGATCGATCTCGCGGTCGAGGGCCGTTCCAGCTCCGGCAGCGCCCAGCTCTGGCCGCATCGACACGGCACCGACGCCATGTTCCTCGCGCTCCTGCAGCGCCCATCGACCGAGAACACCTCATCCGGGAAGGAAGACTAGGACCGTGGATCTGCCCCGCGCCCCGCGCATCAACCCGAGTATCCTCGCCGCCGATTTCGTGAACATGCAGGCGGATCTCGCCCGGATCGCCGCCGCGGACTTCGCCCATGTCGACGTGATGGACAACCACTTCGTGCCGAACCTGACGTTCGGCCCGCAGATGGTCGAGCGGATCCAGGCGACCAGCCCCATCCCGCTCGATGTCCATCTGATGATCACGGAGCCGGAGCGGTGGGCACCGGAGTACGCCGAGATCGGCGCCGCGAGTGTCACGTTCCATCTGGAGGCCGCGTCCGACCCCGTGGCGCTCGCTCGCCGACTGCGTGACATCGGATCCCGTGCGGGTGTCGCGGTGAAGCCGGCCACGCCCGTCGACTCGTTGTTCGAGATCCTCGATGAGTTCGACCAGATCCTCGTGATGACGGTCGAACCGGGCTTCGGCGGGCAGAGCTTCATGCCGGAGACGATGCCCAAGCTCGAGGCGCTGGCGGCAGAGGCGCGTCGGCGGGGCTCCCGGGTATGGCTCCAGGTCGACGGGGGCATCTCCGATCGCACGATCGAGATCGCCGCGGCGGCCGGCGCCGACACCTTCGTCGCCGGATCGGCCGTGTACGGGGCCGATGACGTCGAGGCGGCCGTCACCCGGCTGAGAGACCTCGCCCGAGCCGCTAGCCTGGAAGCGTGAAGACTTTCGACGAGCTGTTCGCCGAGCTCAGCGTCAAGGCAGAGACCCGCCCTGAAGGATCGGGCACGGTCGCCGAGCTCGACGGCGGCGTGCACACGATCGGCAAGAAGATCGTGGAAGAAGCCGCCGAGGTGTGGATGGCGTCGGAGTACGAGTCCGACGACGCTGCCGCCGAGGAGATCTCCCAGCTGCTGTACCACGTCCAGGTGATGATGCTCGCGAAGGGCCTCAGCCTGCAGGACGTCTACCGACATCTGTGATGCGCTCCGTTCCGACCTCCTCGAACTGAAAGCCATCCATGCTGCGCATCGCTGTTCCCAACAAGGGCTCCCTCTCCGAGACCGCCGCCGAGATGCTCGCCGAAGCGGGCTACGCCGGGCGTCGTGATCCCAAGACCCTCCATGTCGTCGACGCCGAGAACGACGTCGAGTTCTTCTTCCTCCGTCCCAAGGACATCGCGACCTACGTGGGCTCCGGCGCCATCGACGTCGGCATCACCGGACGCGACCTCCTGCTCGATGCGCGGATGCCCGGCGCGCGCGAGATCGAGGCGCTCGGCTTCGCCGGCTCCACGTTCCGCTTCGCTGCACCGACGGGGCGTTACACCGACGTGTCGGAGCTCGACGGGCTGCGCGTCGCCACCTCCTACCCGGGCCTGGTGGATGCCTTCCTCGACGAGCGCGACATCGCGGTCGACCTGGTGCCGCTCGACGGCGCAGTCGAGTCCGCGGTCCGACTCGGGGTCGCCGATGCGGTCGCCGACGTCGTCGAGACCGGGACCACACTGCGTCAGGCGGGTCTCGATGTGTTCGGCCCCGTCATCCTGGAGTCGGAGGCGGTGCTCATCGCCGGACCGGTCGATGCGGACGGTGCGGAGACGCTGCTCCGCCGCCTGCGTGGCGTGATGGTCGCACGACGGTTCGTGATGATCGACTACGACCTCCCGGTCGCGCTCCTCGACGACGCTGTGAAGATCGCCGGAGGCGTGGAATCGCCGACCGTCTCCCCGCTCCGCGACCCCGAGTGGGTGGCCGTGCGCGTCATGGTCGCGCGCTCGCGCGTCAACCCCGTCATGGATGCGCTCTACGCCCTGGGCGCGCGCGCGATCCTGGTGACGGCCATCCACAACGCGAGGCTGTGATGACTCTCGCCAGTCGTGTCATCCCGTGCCTCGATGTCGCCGCCGGTCGCGTCGTCAAGGGCGTCAACTTCGAGAACCTGCGGGACATGGGTGACCCTGTCGAGCTGGCGCGGCACTATGCGGCACAGGGTGCTGACGAGATCACCTTCCTCGACGTGACCGCGACGGTCGACGCCCGGGCGACCACTTACGACGTGGTGCAGCGCACCGCCGAGCAGGTCTTCGTGCCGTTGACCGTGGGCGGGGGAGTGCGCACCGTGGAAGACGTGGCCCGACTGCTCTCGGTCGGTGCCGACAAGGTGGGCGTGAACTCCGCCGCGATCTCGCGCCCCGAGCTCATCGGAGAGATCGCGGACCGCTTCGGCGCCCAGGTGCTCGTCCTGTCCCTCGACGTGAAGCGTGCCCCGACCACGTCCTCCGGGTTCGTCGTCACGACGCACGGCGGTCGCACGGAGACGACGCTCGATGCACTCGACTGGGCTCGTGAAGCCGTCGATCGAGGAGCCGGGGAGCTCCTCGTGAACTCCATCGACGCCGACGGCACGCGAGACGGCTTCGATCTCGAGCTGGTGCGCCTGATGCGTGAGGTCGCGTCGGTGCCCGTGATCGCCTCGGGCGGTGCGGGGAAGGCCGCCGACTTCGCTCCGGCCATCAAAGCGGGAGCCGACGCGGTCCTGGCGGCGAGCGTGTTCCACACCGGCGCGCTCACGGTCGGCGACGTCAAGGATGCGCTCCGCGCAGAGGGAGTGGTGATCAGATGACCACCGTGGACGAGCGCATCGCGCAGGTCGACTTCAATGCGGACGGTCTCGCCCCGGTGATCGTGCAGCAGTGGGACACGCGAGAGGTCCTCATGCTCGCGTGGGTCGACGCGGAGGCCCTGCGACGCACCCTGACCTCCGGCCGCGCCACGTACTGGTCGCGTTCACGTCAGGAGTACTGGCGGAAGGGCGACACCTCGGGTCACATCCAGGTCGTGCGCGAAGCGCGGCTGGACTGCGACGGGGACGCCATCCTGCTCCTCGTGGCGCAGCACGGTCCGGCCTGCCACACGGGTACCCGCACCTGTTTCGACACGACCGACCTCGGGGCCGCGGTGGGGGAGGAGCAGTCGTGACTCTCGCGAAGCGCGGTCGTTCGATCTCGGTGTCCGGCTTCCTGCTCGCCGGCGCGATCGGCATCATCTCCTCGACCCAGACCTGGTTCACGGTTGAGCGCGCGGATGCGGGAGAAGCGATCCTCGTGCCCGGCGCGTCCGCCCTCGTTCTCCTCGCCCCGCTCAGCCTTGCGGTTCTCGCCCTCGGTGCGGCGCTCTCGATCGCCGGCAAGGCGGTCCGCTTCGTCTTCGGAGTGCTGGCGGCCGTGACAGCACTGTTCCTCGGCTGGTCGACACTCCAGCTCCTGCTCACCGAGCCGTTCGACGCCGTCGCCGCCACCGTGACCGAGGTGACGGGTCTGGCCGGTGGCGCGGCGGTCCACGAGACGGTCTTGAGCATCGTGCCTTCCGCGTGGCCGTACATCGCGCTGGTCGGCTGGGCGATCCTGCTGGTCGCGTCCGTCGTCGTCCTCGTGACCTGGCGCGGATGGAAGACGGGCGGACGGCGGTACCGCACCGATCGCGTCGACGTCGCCCACGATGGGCCTGTGGATGCCGTCGATTCGTGGGACGAGCTGTCCCGCGGGACCGATCCGACTCGTTGACCCCGATAGACTGATTCCGAACTGCACGTCGTCCCCCGGAGGAGAACATGACCAACCCGATCGCCGATCCCGGCCACGGACATTCGCCTGCCGCCTGGACCGCCGTCGTCATCATGCTGGTCGGCGTCGCCGCGGCCACTGTCGCGTTCTGCTTCGAGCAGCCGGTCCTCGTGATGATCTCGATCGCTCTCGTTCCCATCGGCGCGATCATGGGCTGGGTGCTGGCCAAGGCCGGCTATGGCGTGAAGGGTCCGAAGTACGCTCCGAAGGCGCACTAATGGTCCTCGCCGACCTGACGGCCGGCGCTGTCGCAGACGCTGAGCGTCGCGCCTCATCGCGCCCGTTGGCTGCCGTGGAGCGCGATGCGCTCGCGCGTCCCGCCGCGAAGGACGCGCTGGCGTTCCTCGCGCCGGCCGATCGTGTGAAGATCATCGCCGAGGTCAAGCGCGCGAGCCCCTCGCGCGGCGCTCTCGCGGAGATCCCCGACCCGGCGCTCCAGGCATCTCTCTACGAAGAAGGAGGCGCCTCAGCGATCAGCGTGCTGACCGAGGAACGTCGATTCGGGGGGAGCCTCGCCGACCTCGAGGCGGTCACCGCCAGGGTCTCGCTGCCGGTGCTGCGCAAGGACTTCATCGCCACCCGCTACCAGGTCCTCGAGGCCCGTGCCGCGGGCGCCGATCTCGTCCTCCTCATCGTCGCCGGTCTCGACGCCGAAGTGCTTCGCGACCTCTTCGGGTTCATCACCGAACTCGGCATGACCCCCCTCGTCGAGACGCATTCGGCCGAGGAGCTCGAAGCCGCCATCGACCTCGGTTCTCCGCTGATCGGTGTGAACGCGCGTGATCTGAAGACACTCGAACTCGACCGCGACCTGTTCGGTCGCCTGGTGGATCGCATCCCGGACACCGCGGTGAAGATCGCCGAGTCCGCAGTGCTCACCCCCGAAGACGTCGCGCACTACCGCTCCGCCGGCGCCGACGTCGTCCTGATCGGCGAGGCTCTCGTCACCGGCGACCCCGTCGCCACTCTCACGCGTTTCCTGGAGGCATGATGAGCCTGCGCGACCAGCACGGTCCCTTCTTCGGCGAATTCGGCGGGCGCTACATGCCCGAGTCGCTCATCGCCGCGATCGACGAGTTGACCGTGGCGTACGAGGCGGCGATCGTCGACCCGGATTTCCGGGCTGAGCTCGCGCACCTGCTGAGCTCGTACGCCGGGAGGCCGTCCGCGATCACCGAGGTGCCGCGGTTCGCCGAGCACGCCGGTGGGGCACGTGTCTTCCTCAAGCGGGAAGACCTCAACCACACGGGTTCGCACAAGATCAACAACGTGCTCGGACAGGCGCTGCTGACCAAGCGGCTCGGCAAGACCCGCGTGATCGCCGAGACGGGCGCCGGACAGCACGGCGTCGCGACCGCCACCGCTGCGGCGCTGTTCGGCTTGGACTGCACGATCTACATGGGTGAGGTCGACACCGAGCGCCAGGCGCTCAACGTGGCCCGCATGCGCCTGCTCGGTGCGGAGGTCGTTCCGGTGACGTCCGGTTCCCGCACGCTCAAGGACGCGATCAACGATGCCTACCGCGACTGGGTGGCGTCGGTCGAGACCACCAACTACATCTTCGGCACCGCCGCAGGACCGCACCCCTTCCCGGCGATGGTCCGCGACTTCCAGAAGATCATCGGCGAGGAGGCGCGTGCGCAACTCCTCGACGAGGTCGGACGGCTCCCCGATGCGGTCCTCGCGTGCGTGGGCGGCGGGTCGAATGCGATCGGCATGTTCGATGCGTTCCTCGACGATGAGGGCGTCGCCCTCTACGGCGTGGAGGCGGCGGGTGACGGCGTCAACACCGAGAAGCACGCGGCATCGATCGAGCGTGGGCGGCCCGGTGTGCTGCACGGCGCCAAGACCTACGTGCTCCAGGATGAGGACGGCCAGACGATCGAGTCGCACTCGATCTCCGCAGGGCTCGACTATCCCGGTGTCGGCCCGGAGCACGCCTGGCTCGCGGACATCGGCCGCGCCGAGTACATCCCGGCGACCGACGACGAAGCCATGCAGGCTCTGCGTCTGCTGAGTCGGACGGAGGGGATCATCCCCGCCATCGAATCGGCCCATGCCCTCGCCGGTGCGCTGCGCGTCGGGCGCGAGCTCGGTCCTGACGGACTCATCGCCGTGTGTCTCTCGGGTCGTGGCGACAAGGACATGGACACCGCAGCCCGCTACTTCGAGCTCTACGACCAGGCCGCTCTGGCCCACGAGGTCGCGGAGGAGAGCGCCGAGGAAGAGCTCGCATCGAAGGGGGAGCCCCAGCTATGAGCCGAGTCGAACAGGCGATCCAACGCGCCCAGGACGCCGGCCGCAACGCGTTCGTCGGCTACCTGCCCGTCGGATTCCCCGACCTCGAGACGAGCATCCAGGCGGCCATCGCTCTCGCCGAGAACGGTGTCGACATCATCGAGCTGGGGCCGCCGTACAGCGACCCGGTGATGGACGGCGCGATCATCCAGGAGGCGACCACCACGGCTCTGGCCGCGGGCTTCCGGATGGCCGACCTCTTCACGGCGATCCGCGCCATCACGGCTGCGACCGATGTGCCGGTCCTCGTCATGACGTACTGGAACCCGGTCATGCAGTACGGCGTCGACCGCTATGCGGATGACCTGCTCGCCGCGGGCGGCGCCGGACTCATCACGCCCGACATCACGCCCGATGCCGCGGGGGAGTGGATCGCCGCGAGCGAGCGGACGGGCCTCGACCGCGTGTTCCTGGCTGCGCCCACCTCCTCCGACGAGCGGCTCGACCTCGTCGTGAAGTCGTCCACCGGGTTCGTGTACACCGTCTCGACGATGGGTATCACGGGCGAACGCGCCGAACTCGACCGCGCCGCACGAACCCTCGTCGGACGTCTGCGCGCGCACGGCGCCCGACGCGCGTGCGTGGGCATCGGCATCTCCACGGTCGAGCAGATCGCCGGGGTGTCGGAGTACGCCGACGGTGCCATCGTCGGCACAGCCCTCGTCCGTGCCCTGCGTGACGGCGGCGTCCCCGCCCTCGCCGAGGTCACCCGCAACCTGGCAGCCGGCACCTCGTCGGCGCGCCCCGATCACGAGAACTAGAATCGCACTCATGTCACTCGCGCTCCACAGCACCTTCACCGGTGTGCTCGCCAGCATCCCGAGCCCCCCGGTGTCCTACTTCGACCTCGGGCCCATACGGATCCACTTCTATGCGCTGTGCATCATCGCGGGCATCATCGCCGCGACGCTGCTGACCAACCACCGTCTCACCAAGCGCGGTGCGGAGCCGTGGGTCGTGATCGACATCTCGATCCTGGCGGTGCCCCTGGCGATCATCGGCGCCCGGATCTTCCACGTCCTCACCCACCCGAACGACTACTTCGGCGAGGGCATCAACACCTGGAACCCCTTCCAACCGGGCTCGGTGTGGGCCATCTGGGAGGGCGGTATCGCGATCTTCGGCGCGCTCATCGGTGGCGCGATCGGTGCGTATCTCGGCTGCCGCTGGACCGGCATCCGGTTCTGGACGTTCGCTGACGCTCTGGCCCCGGGGCTGCTGCTCGCGCAGGCCATGGGTCGCTTCGGCAACTGGTTCAACCACGAACTCTTCGGCCTCCCCACCGACCTGCCCTGGGGACTGGAGATCGAGTCCACGAACTCCGCGTTCCCTCCCGGTCTTCCCGAGGGCACGCTGTTCCACCCGACCTTCCTCTACGAGGTGCTGTGGAACGGGTTGGGCGTCATCGTCCTGCTCTGGCTGGGTCGCAAGCTCTTCTTCCAGTGGGGTCGCCTGTTCGCGATGTACCTCATCTGGTACAGCGCGGGACGCATCGTCTGGGAGTCGATCCGCATCGACCCGAGCGAGATCATCCTGGGGCTGCGCAGCAACGTCCTCGCGGCCATCATCGGCGTCCTCGTGGGTCTCGCGATCCTCATCGTGCAGACGCGTCGCCACCCCGGTCTCGAGCCCTCGCCGTATCAGCCGGGCCGCGAACGGACCGACGCGGACGCTGATGTACAATCGCAGAACAATCCCTCTGACTTCGTAGACGTGAGCGAGCCTCCGACCGAAGAAGTCACCGCAGGAGCCACCGCCACAAGCACTGCTCCCACGAGCGAGGACGGCTCTCGATAACGCCGCCTCGTGGCGGGAGAACCATTGCACTGAACGAGCGGGCCGACGTCGTCCCCGGGTTTCACTCGACGATCTGAGGACGGTAACTGGTGTACTTCCAGCCCCCTTACGGCGCCTCCGGCGCATACCCCCCGAAGCAGGGCATGTACAACCCGGCGTTCGAGAAGGACGCCTGCGGCCTGGCCATGGTCGCCACGCTGCGCGGCGAAGCCGGGCACGACATCATCGCGTTGGCCCTTCAGGCTCTTCGCAATCTGGAGCACCGTGGTGCCATCGGTTCCGACGCCGGAACCGGAGACGGTGCGGGCATCCTGACACAGATGCCCGATGCGTTCCTCCGCGCTGTGGTCGGCTTCGAGCTGCCGCCGGTGGGCGAGTATGCCGCGGGGCTGGCGTTCCTGCCTCGCGATTCGAGCGAGCGCCGTCAGCAGAAGGCCGGGATCGAGAAGATCGCCCGCTCGGAAGGACTCCGTGTCCTCGGATGGCGCGATGTCCCCACCGCCAACGAGAACCTCGGCAAGCTCGCCGATGAGGCGCGTCCCGCCTTCGAGCAGCTCTTCGTGAGCGCCGGGGGAGCGACCCACGCCGATGCGCCGCTCACGGGCATCGCCCTCGACCGTGTCGCCTACCGCCTGCGCAAGCGTGCAGGACACGAACTCGGCGCGTACTTCGTCTCGCTCTCGGCCCGCACGCTCGGCTACAAGGGCATGGTCACGACGCTGCAGCTCGAGCCGTTCTACCCCGACCTGCAGGACGAGCGTTTCGCCTCCGAGCTCGCAGTGGTGCACTCCCGGTACTCCACGAACACCTTCCCGTCGTGGCCGCTCGCGCAGCCGCTGCGGATGCTCGCGCACAACGGTGAGATCAACACCGTCGGCGGGAACCGCAACTGGATGCGTGCACGCCAGTCGCAGTTGGAATCGGAGTTGCTCGGCGACATCGATCCGCTGCTGCCGATCTGCACCGATGGCGCGAGCGACTCCGCCTCTTTCGACGAGGTGCTCGAGCTGCTCACACTCACCGGACGGAGCCTGCCGCACGCCATCATGATGATGGTTCCGGAGGCTTACGAGAAGCAGACCGACATCTCGCCGGAGCTGCGTTCGTTCTACGAGTACCACTCGAACCAGATGGAGCCGTGGGACGGTCCCGCCGCGCTCATCTTCACCGACGGCACGCTCGTCGGTGCCACACTCGACCGCAACGGTCTCCGCCCGGGACGGTGGACGGAGACGACCGACGGTCTGGTCGTGATCGGCTCCGAGACCGGTGTGCTGCAGTTCGAGCCGGAGCGCATCAAGCGTCGCGGCCGACTGCAGCCCGGAAAGATGTTCCTCGTCGACACGGCACAGCGTCGCATCGTCGAGGACAGCGAGATCAAGCGCGACCTCGCCACCATGCACCCGTGGCAGGAGTGGCTGGATGCCGGCGCCGTGCGTCTCGCCGAGTTGCCGGAGCGCGAGCACATCGTGCACCCTCCGGCCTCGATCACCCGCCGTCAGCGGACCTTCGGATACACCGAGGAAGAAGTCCGCATCCTGCTCACCCCGATGGGTCAGACCGGCGTCGAGCCCCTCGGTGCCATGGGCTCCGACACGCCGATCGCGGTGCTCAGCAAGCGTCCGCGACTGCTCTTCGACTACTTCACGCAGCAGTTCGCACAGGTGACGAACCCGCCGCTCGACTCGATCCGTGAAGAGGTCGTCACGAGTCTCAAGCTGGGTCTCGGGCCCGAGAGCAATCTGCTCTCCTGGGGGCCGGAGCACACCCGCACCGTGTCGCTCGACTTCCCCGTGATCGACAACGACGAGCTCGCGAAGATCCGTCACATCGACAAGGCGATGCCCGGCCGGTCGAGTGTGACCATCCGCGGCCTCTACCATTTCGACGCGGGCCCCCAGACCCTGCAGGACCGTCTCACCGAGATGTGCGCGGAGGTCGACGAGGCGATCGAGAACGGCGCCGAGTTCATCATCCTGTCGGACCGCGACTCGAACAAGGACCTCACCCCGATCCCGTCCCTGCTGATGGTGTCGGCGATCCACCACCACCTCATCCGGCGTGAGAACCGCATGAAGGTCGGGCTCATCGTCGAGGCCGGTGACGTGCGTGAAGTGCACCACGTCGCGACGCTGATCGGTTACGGCGCGTCCGCGGTGAACCCGTATCTCGCGATGGAGACGGTCGAGCACCTCGTACGCACCGGCTACATCAACGGCATCACGCCCGAGAAGGCGGTCAAGAACCTGATCTACGCCCTCGGCAAGGGCGTGCTCAAGATCATGTCGAAGATGGGCATCTCCACCGTGTCGTCCTACGCGGGCGCTCAGGTGTTCGAGGCCGTCGGCCTCAGCCAGGAGTTCATCGACGCCTACTTCACGCGCACCGAGTCCAAGCTCGGCGGCGTCGGCATCGAGGAGATCTTCGCCGAGAACCAGGCGCGTCACGACTACGCCTACCCGGAGGATGCGGCGGCGCGTGCGCACGAGCGTCTGTGGACCGGTGGCGAGTACCAGTGGCGCCGTGACGGCTCTCCGCACCTGTTCAACCCGGAGACGGTGTTCAAGCTTCAGCACTCGACCCGTACGCGTCGCTACGACATCTTCCGGGAATACACGAAGCTCGTCGACGAGCAGGCGGCGGAGCTGAAGACGCTGCGCGGGCTGTTCACGCTGCGCACCGGCACCCGCAAGCCCGTCCCGCTGGACGAGGTCGAGCCCGTGTCCGCGATCGTCAAGAGGTTCTCGACGGGGGCGATGAGCTATGGCTCGATCTCCCGGGAGGCGCACGAGACGCTCGCGATCGCCATGAACAGGATCGGCGGGAAGTCGAACACCGGTGAAGGCGGCGAGGATCCGGATCGCCTGGTCGACCCGGAACGCCGCAGCGCGATCAAGCAGGTCGCCTCCGGACGTTTCGGTGTGACCAGCCTCTACCTCACCGAGGCGGACGACATCCAGATCAAGCTCGCTCAGGGGGCTAAGCCCGGCGAGGGAGGACAGCTGCCGCCGACCAAGGTCTACCCCTGGGTCGCCCGCACCCGTCACGCAACGGCCGGCGTCGGTCTCATCTCGCCGCCGCCACACCACGACATCTACTCGATCGAAGACCTCAAGCAGCTCATCTTCGACCTGAAGCGGGCGAACCCCGAGGCGCGTATCCACACCAAGCTGGTGAGCCAGTCGGGCATCGGTGCGGTGTCTGCGGGTGTCGCCAAGGCTTTGAGCGACGTGATCCTCGTCTCCGGCCACGATGGTGGAACTGGAGCGAGCCCGTTGAACTCGCTCAAGCACGCCGGCACGCCGTGGGAGCTCGGTCTCGCCGAGACCCAGCAGACGCTCATGCTCAACGGCATGCGGGACCGTGTCGTCGTGCAGGTCGACGGTCAGCTCAAGACCGGTCGTGACGTGATCATCGGTGCGCTGCTGGGAGCGGAGGAGTTCGGCTTCGCGACGGCGCCCCTCGTGGTCAGCGGCTGCATCATGATGCGGGTCTGCCACCTCGACACCTGCCCGGTCGGCGTCGCGACCCAGAACCCGGTGCTGCGCGAGCGCTTCACAGGAAAGCCGGAGTTCGTCGTGAACTTCATGGAGTTCATCGCCGAAGAGGTGCGCGAACTCCTCGCCGAGCTGGGATACCGCTCTCTCGACGAGGTGATCGGGCGCGCCGATCTCATCGAGGTGAACGCCGCCGTGGAGCACTGGAAGGCAGAGGGTCTCGACCTGACACCCGTGCTCGAAGGCCCGGCCTTCCCGGCGGGCGAGCCGCGTCGCAGCGGCCGCGCGCAGGATCACGAACTCGAGAAGCACTTCGACGTGCAGCTCATCGACATCGCGAAGGGGACGCTGCTCAACGGCGAACCCGTCGTGGCGGAGCTGCCCATCGCGAACACCGAGCGTGCCGTCGGGACGATGCTGGGACATCAGGTCACTTCGCGCCACGGCGCCGCCGGCCTCCCCGAGGGAACCATCGACGTCACACTGCACGGCACCGCGGGGCAGTCGCTCGGCGCGTTCCTGCCGCCGGGCATCGTGCTCCGACTCGAGGGCGACGCGAACGACTACGTCGGCAAGGGGCTGTCCGGTGGGGACATCACCATCCGCCCGCCGCGGGGGTCCGCCATCGCTCCGGAGGACAACGTGATCGCCGGAAACGTGATCGGTTATGGCGCGACGTCGGGGACGATGTTCATCTCCGGTGTCGTCGGCGAACGCTTCCTCGTCCGCAACTCTGGCGCGACCGCCGTCGTCGAGGGGGTGGGCGACCACGCGCTCGAGTACATGACGGGTGGCCTGGCTGTGATCCTCGGCTCGACCGGCCGCAACTTCGGCGCCGGTATGTCCGGGGGCGTGGCCTACGTGCACGCCCTCGACACCAGCAAGGTGAACGCGCAGTCGCTCGGGAGTGGAGAGCTGCGGCTCGAACCACTCGATCGCGCAGATCTCGAGGTGCTGCGAAGCCTGTTGGTCGCGCACGCCGAGCGCACGGCCTCACCGCGGGCCTCCGCGCTCCTCGAGAACTTCGATGATGTCGCCGCGGAGTTCGTGAAGGTACTTCCTCGCGACTTCGCCGCGGTGCGGAGCATGCGCGAAGAAGCATTGGCCGAGGGGATCGACCCCGACGGCGACATCGTTTGGAACCGCATCCTGGAGGTGACCGGTGGCTGACCCCAAAGGCTTTCTGAAGGTGACCGAGCGGGAACTTCCCGCACGTCGTCCGGTGCCTGTGCGCATCATGGACTGGAAAGAGGTCTATGAGCCGGGCGACAAGCAGGTCCTGCGTCGTCAAGCCGGACGCTGCATGGACTGCGGCGTGCCGTTCTGTCATCAGGGATGCCCGCTCGGCAACCTGATCCCCGAGTGGAACGACCTCACCTGGCGCGGTGAGGGCCGCGCGGCGATCGAGCGCCTGCACGCCACGAACAACTTCCCGGAGTTCACGGGGCGGCTGTGCCCCGCGCCCTGCGAGAGCTCGTGCGTGCTCGGCATCAACCAGCCGGCGGTCACGATCAAGCAGATCGAGGTCTCGATCATCGATGAGGCCTTCGCGAAGGGGTGGGTCGAGCCGGAGCCGCCCGAGCGCCTCACGGGAAAGACGGTCGCCGTCGTCGGATCGGGCCCTGCGGGTCTCGCTGCCGCCCAGCAGCTCACCCGAGCCGGGCACACGGTCGCGGTCTTCGAGCGGGACGACCGCATCGGCGGTCTGCTGCGCTACGGCATCCCGGACTTCAAGATGGAGAAGACGCAGCTCGAATCGCGCCTTCGCCAGATGCAGGAGGAAGGCACGCGTTTCCGCGCCGGCGTGGAGATCGGCAAGGACATCTCCTGGCCCGACCTGCGTGCCCGCTACGACGCCGTCGTCATCGCGACGGGGTCCACGGTTCCGCGTGACCTCGCCATCCCCGGCCGTGACCTCGACGGCGTGCACTTCGCCATGGAGTACCTCGTCGAGTCGAACCACGCGGTCGCGGGCGACAAGGTCACCGACCAGATCAGCGCGGCGGGCAAGCACGTCATCGTCATCGGCGGTGGAGACACCGGCGCGGACTGCATCGGCACCGCACACCGTCAGGGCGCGCTCAGCGTCACCAACCTGGCGATCGGCATGCAGCCGGGCGACGTCCGTCCGGACCACCAGCCGTGGCCGATGATGCCGACGATCTTCGAGGTGTCGTCTGCTCACGAGGAGGGTGGAGAGCGGGTGTACCTCGCGTCCACCGTCGAGTTCCTCCGCAACGACGTCGGTGAGGTGCGCGCGCTGCGCGTGGCCGAGACCGAGTACGTCGACGGCCGCCGCGTCCCCAAGAGCGGCACCGAGCGAGAGATCCCCGCGGACCTCGTCCTGATCGCGATGGGCTTCACCGGACCCGAGCAGGAGGGGTACACCGAAGACACGCTTCCGCAGGTCACAGACCGTGGCGCCTTCCGCCGCGACTCGTCGTACGAGTCGACGGTTCCCGGAGTGTTCGTCGCCGGCGACGCCGGTCGCGGTCAGTCGCTCATCGTATGGGCCATCGCCGAGGGCCGCGCCGCTGCCGCGAACGTCGATCGCTTCCTCATGGGCACCACCGTGCTTCCCGAGCCGGTGCGACCGAGTGATGTCGCGATCGGTCTCCAGCCCGCGTAGGCTGAGGCCGGCACCGTCGCCTGATTTACATCCCCCATTTCTACCCTGGAGTATCTGTTGAGACGCGCGAAAATCGTCGCCACCTTGGGCCCCGCAACTTCCACGTATGAGACGGTGCGCGCACTGATCGATGCGGGGGTGGACGTCGCGCGACTGAACCTCAGCCACGGCGACTACTCGGTTCACGAGAACAACTACGCGAACGTGCGTCGTGCCGCAGAGGATGCCGGTCGTCCCGTCGCGATCCTCGTCGACCTGCAGGGGCCGAAGATCCGCCTCGGCAAGTTCGAGGACGGGCCGTACGAGCTCGCCAAGGGTGACATCTTCAAGATCACGACCGAAGACATCATCGGCAATAAGGAGATCTGCGGAACGACCTTCAAGGGCCTCCCGCAGGACGTCAAGCCGGGCGACTTCCTCCTGATCGACGACGGCAAGGTCCGCGTCGAGGTCGTCGAGACCGACGGCGTCACGGTGACCACCAAGGTCATCGTCGCCGGTGCCGTCTCCAACAACAAGGGCATCAACCTTCCCGGCGTCGCCGTCAACGTCCCCGCTCTCAGCGAGAAGGACGAAGACGACCTGCGTTGGGGACTGCGCATCGGCGCCGATCTGATCGCGCTGTCGTTCGTGCGCAACGCCGCCGATGTGACCCGCGTTCACGAGATCATGGCGGAAGAGGGCGTCAAGGTTCCCGTCATCGCCAAGGTCGAGAAGCCGCAGGCCGTCGATGCGCTGGAAGAGATCGTCGACGCGTTCGATGCGATCATGGTCGCCCGCGGTGACCTGGGCGTCGAGCTTCCGCTCGAGGCCGTGCCGATCGTGCAGAAGCGCGCCGTCGAGATCGCTCGCCGGATGGCCAAGCCGGTGATCGTCGCGACGCAGATGCTCGAGTCGATGATCAGCAGCCCGGTTCCCACGCGTGCCGAGACCTCGGACGTCGCGAACGCCGTCCTCGACGGTGCGGATGCCGTCATGCTCTCCGGTGAGACCAGTGTCGGCGACTACCCGGTCGTGGTCGTCGAGACCATGGCACGGATCATCGCCTCCACGGAAGAGCACGGCTTGGAGCGCATCCTGCCGTTGACGACCAAGCCCCGCACGCAGGGCGGTGCGATCACTCTCGCCGCTCTCGAGGTGGCCGAGTTCGTCGAGGCGAAGTTCCTCTGCGTGTTCACGCAGTCGGGCGATTCCGCGCGTCGTCTGTCGCGTCTGCGTTCGCGCATCCCGATGATCGCCTTCACCCCGGAGCCGGGAATCCGTCGCCGCATGGCTTTGACCTGGGGCATCCGCTCCACCCTGGTCGACATGGTCCAGCACACCGACCTGATGTATCACCAGGTGGACGAGTATCTGCTCGGCAACGGACTCGCACAGGAAGGGGACAAGGTCGTCGTGATCTCCGGTTCCCCTCCCGGAATCGTCGGATCGACCAACGACCTGCGCGTGCACAAGGTGGGCGATGCGATTCGCGGCGCGGCACCGATCTACAAGGCCGGCGTCTGACACAGCGCACAGAGGGGGCGGAGCTTCGGCTTCGCCCCCTCTGTCGTGCGATCCGGTAGTTTTCCCTCATGGGTCCGCATCGTCATCCGAGGAGCACGTCATCGGCGCGCTGAGGAAGGCGGGGTGGTGGTGCGCCGACTACGCATACGCGGGGTTCTGGCAGTTGCGCGCGATGTTCGACCGCACCGCCCCGGCGTCCTTCGCCTCGGGGAGCGGCGCGCGAATCGTCGTCCTTCCCGGCGTCTACGAGACCTGGAGGTTTATGCAGCCGCTCGTCGCGGCGATGCATGAGCGAGGCCATCCGGTCCAGGTCGTCGACACCCTCCATCGCAATCGACGTCCGGTGGTGGAGATGGCGCAGAGCGTCGGCGACTTCCTGGAGCGCCATGACCTCACGGATGTGATCCTGGTCGCCCACAGCAAGGGCGGGCTCGCGGGCAAGCTGGTCATGACGGGACCGGCGGCCGGCCGTGTGCGCTCGATGCTCGCGATCGCGACACCGTTCGGCGGTTCGAGCTATGCCCGTTTGATGCTCTCGCGGACGCTGCGGGAGTTCGCCCCCGACGACCCGGGAATCGTCAGCCTCACCCAGAGGCGGTCGGTGAACGATCGGATCGTCTCGATCTACGCGGGATTCGACCCGCACATCCCGGAGGGCAGCGAACTCGTCGGTGCCAAGAACGTCCGCCTCGACACCGGAGGGCATTTCCGGATCCTCGCGCATCCCCGGGTGCTCGCCGAGCTGGCTGTCCTCGCGGAGGAGCACTGAGGGCTCTCTTCATCAAACGGTGCCGGCGGTGGGACTCGAACCCACACGCCCTTTCGGACAAAGCATTTTGAGTGCTCCGCGTCTGCCATTCCGCCACGCCGGCTCGTGTGTCGCGTCTACGACTTTAGCGCAGCATGAGAGCCGGATTCTCCGCGCCGACCGCCTGGGGCCTGCGAACAGGGGCTCTCCACTAGGATGGTTGTGTGACAGAGCAAGAAGAGCAGGCTGAGCAGCCCACGTCATCCGCACCCCGACGCGTCGTCGTCGCTGAAGACGAGTCGCTGATCCGTCTCGACATCGTCGAGATCCTTCGCGACAACGGCTTCGATGTCGTGGGCGAGGCGGGGGATGGAGAGACCGCGGTCGCTCTGGCGACCGAGCTCCGACCGGACCTCGTCATCATGGACGTCAAGATGCCGCAGCTCGACGGCATCAGCGCTGCGGAGAAGCTGCACAAGGGCAACATCGCGCCGGTCGTCCTGCTCACGGCGTTCAGCCAGAAGGAGCTCGTCGAGCGCGCGAGCGAGGCCGGTGCGCTCGCGTACGTCGTGAAGCCGTTCACTCCGAACGACCTTCTGCCCGCGATCGAGATCGCGCTGGCTCGCCACGAGCAGATCATCACGCTCGAGGCCGAGGTCGCCGACATGGTCGAGCGCTTCGAGACCCGCAAGCTCGTCGACCGGGCCAAGGGTCTGCTCAACGAGAAGATGGGCCTGAGCGAACCTGAGGCGTTCCGCTGGATCCAGAAGGCGTCGATGGACCGCCGTCTGACGATGCAGGACGTCGCCAAGGCGATCATCGAGCAGCTCGCCCCCAAGAAGTAACGGTGAGCGCCGGCACGATCCGGCTCGATACCGAGCACATCCTGCGGCCGGTGAGGCGGGGGGATGGGGTTGCGCTCGCCCGCGCGTATGTCGCGAATCGCGAACATCTCGCGCCGTGGGAGCCGACGCGCACGGAGGCGTTCTTCACCGTCGCCGCGCAGGAGCAGCACGCCCAGCTCTGCGTGGAAGACGCGGACGCCGGGCGGAGTCTCCGCTTCGTCATCGAATCCGATGACGGGGAGATCCGCGGTCGGATGAACATCAACAACATCGTCCGGGGGGCGTTCTGGAGCGCTGACCTCGGCTATTGGGTCGATGCCACGCAGCTGCGTCGCGGCATCGCGAGTCGCGCCGTCGCTCAGCTCATCGAGTATTCACGAACGCAGCTCCGCCTGCACCGGCTCCAGGCCGCCACCCTGCTGCACAACCTCGGTTCCCAACGCGTGCTGGTCGGCAACGGCTTCGAGCGCATCGGCGTGGCGCCGAAGTACCTCCGCATCGCGGGGGAGTGGCAGGACCACCTGCTGTTCCAGCGACTGCTCGAGGAACCGCTCAGCTCGCGGCGGGAAGGTCCTTGATCATGTTGGTGATGCGGATCGTGGAGCAGCGGCGTCCCTGATCGTCGGTCACCACGATCTCGTGCACGGTGATGCTCCGTCCCAGGTGCACCGGTGTGCATACGCCGGTGACCACGCCCGACGTGGCCGATCGGGTGTGCGTCGCGTTGATGTCGACGCCGACGGCGAGACGGCCGGCACCGGCGTGCAGGTTCGCCGCCATCGAACCGAGCGATTCGCCGAGCACCACGTACGCGCCACCGTGCATGAGGCCGACCGGCTGGGTGTTGCCGTCGACAGGCATCGTCGCGACACAACGGTCGATGCCGAACTCGACGAACTCCATGCCCATCTTCTCGGCCAGGGCACCCATTCCGCGGGCCGTGGCCCAGTCGAGTCCCTCGCTCGTCGCGACGTCGCTCATGCATCCTCCTCAGCGGGTGTCTGTCGTCCTCGTTAGGCTGACAGGGTGACGGACTCCGCAAAGCCTACCCTCATGGTCGTCGACGGCCACTCGCTCGCCTACCGCGCTTTCTTCGCGCTCCCGGTCGACAGTTTCACGACCAAGGACAATCAGCACACCAACGGCATCTACGGCTTCCTCTCGATGCTGGTGAACCTCATCAAAGCCGAGCAGCCGACGCACTTGGCGATCGCCTTCGACACCTCGCGTCACTCCTTCCGCACTGAGGAGTACTCGGAGTACAAGGCCACGCGTTCCGAGTCGCCGCAGGAGTTCAAGGGTCAGATCCCGCTTCTGCAGGACTGCCTCGCCGCCATGTCGATCCCTGTCCTGACGAAGGAGGGGATCGAGGCCGACGACATCCTCGCGACGCTCGCTTCACAGGGCGCCGAGCAGGGCTTCGACGTGCTCGTCGTCTCCGGAGACCGTGACACCATCCAGCTCGTGAACGACGACGTCACGCTGCTCTACCCGTCGGTGCAGGGCGTCTCGCAGCTGAAGCGCTATGACCCGACGACGGTGCAGGAGCGCTACGGTGTGCGTCCCGAGCAGTACCCCGACATCGCGGCCCTGGTCGGCGAGACCAGCGACAACCTGCCCGGTGTTCCGAAGGTCGGGGAGAAGACGGCGGTCAAGTGGCTCACGCAGTTCGGATCGCTCGATGAGCTGATCGCCCGTGCCGACGAGATCAAGGGCGTGGTCGGGGGCAACCTCCGCGACCACATCGACGATGTCCGACGCAACCGCAAGCTCAACCGTCTCCTCACCGATGTCGACCTCCCGGTCGGGCCCTCCGACCTGGCCGTGGCACCAATCGATGCGCAGGCCGTGCGCGACATCTTCGCCCGGCTCGAGTTCCGCACCCTGCTGCCGCGGGTGTTCGAGGCCGTCGGAGCCGGTGAGGTCGCCGATGACCCGGCGTCGGTCGTCGTGGTGCCCGTACCGGTCGAGACATCACCCGCGGAGCTGGCGGCCTGGGCTGTCGCGCAGGACGGCGATGTCTCCCTGCGGATCATGACGCAGGGAGGTTCCCCCACACGGATCGGCGCCGCGACTCTCACCGACCTCCGCGAGTCGGATTGGACGGAGAGCGCCGCAGAGGCTCTGCGCGAATGGATCGAGTCCGACGCGCCGAAGGTGCTGCACGATGCGAAGCCGCAGGTGAAGGCCCTGATCCGTCAGGGAATCCGCCTCCGCGGTCTCGCCTACGACACGAGCCTGGCCGGCTGGCTCCTGCGGCCGAGCTTCCCCGACAAGACCCTGTCCGACCTTGTCGAGCGCTACCTCGGCGAGAAGCTGCCCGAGGCCGACCCGTCCCAGCTGGTGCCCGAGACCGAGGGAGCCACACCGTCGCAGGAGGCATGGTTCGCGTTGCGCGTCGCCGATGCGCTGCGTGAAGACATCCCCGAGTCGGTCGCCGCTGTCCTGGTGGACATCGAACTGCCGACCCTGCTCACACTCGCCGACATGGAGGTCGCGGGCGTGGCGGTCTCGCACGACGTGCTGTCCACGTTCTCCGGAGAGCTCGCCGCTCGCGCCGAGACACTCGCGCAGGAGGCCTTCTCCGTGGTCGGACGCGAGTTCAACCTCGGCTCGCCCAAGCAGCTGCAGGAGGTCTTGTTCGAAGACCTGCAGTTGCCGAAGACCCGCAAGACCAAGACCGGCTACTCCACCGACGCCGCGGTACTCGCAGACCTGCAGGAGAGCAACCCGCACCCGTTCCTCAGCCTGTTGCTGCAGCACCGTGAGGCCACCAAGCTCCGGCAGATCATCGAGTCCCTCGACACGGCGATCGGCGACGACCACCGCGTGCACACGACGTATGTGCAGACGGGGAGCCAGACCGGGCGACTGTCCAGTACCGATCCCAATCTGCAGAACATCCCGGTGCGTACGGAGGAGTCGCGCCGTATCCGGAGCGCATTCGAGGTCGGCGAGGGGTACGACGCTCTCTTGACGGCCGACTATTCGCAGATCGAGATGCGCATCATGGCCCATCTGTCCGGCGACGAGGGGCTGATCGAGGCCTTCAACAGTGGCGAGGACCTGCACCGGTTCGTCGGCGCCCGCGTGTTCGGGGTCGAGCCCAGCGAGGTGTCTCCGGCGATGCGCACGAAGGTGAAGGCGATGTCCTACGGCCTCGTCTACGGACTCTCGGCGTTCGGGCTCTCGAAGCAGCTGCGCATCGAGCAGTCCGAGGCCAAGCAGCTGATGGTGGAGTACTTCGCACGATTCGGCGCGGTGCGCGACTATCTGCGCGCCTCAGTCATGAAGGCGAAAGAGGTCGGCTACACCGAGACGATCTTCGGGCGCCGTCGGCCGTTCCCCGACCTCGCGAGCCCGAACCGGGTACTGCGTGAGAACGCCGAGCGCGCTGCCCTCAACGCGCCGATCCAGGGGAGCGCCGCCGACATCATGAAGATCGCGCTGCTTCACATCCACGACGACCTTCGCTCCCAGCAGCTGTCCTCGCGCGTGCTGCTCCAGATCCATGACGAACTCGTCGTCGAGGTCGCCCCGGGGGAGTGGGATGCCACGGAGCAGATCGTTCGCGCTCGAATGGGCGATGCCGCACAGTTGTCGGTGCCGCTCGATGTTCAGGTCGGGCGCGGCCGTGACTGGAACGAAGCCGCGCACTGACCTCCGCCACGGGAGGGGCCGGGGCTAGGCTGGCAGCTATGACTTCAGCTCCCCGCACCCCTTCCGCCATCGACGCCGTCGCCGATGAATGGGTCGACACGATCGCGGTTCTGGCACCCACTCTCGGCACCTACATCGGGCGCGACGAGGTGAACGACCGCTTCGGCGACCTGAGCCCCGCCGGGCATGAGGAGATCGCTGCGGCGACGCGCGCGACGTTGGACAAGCTCTCCGCGCTCGAGCCCGTGGACGCGATCGACGAGGTGACGAAGACCGACCTCGGTGCCGAGCTCCGGCTCGACCTCGAGCTGCACGACGCGAAGTGGCACCTGCGCGACCTCAACGTGATCGCTTCTGCCGCACAGGATGTGCGCGCGGCATTCGACCTGATGCCCACGGCGACGGTGCAGGACTGGGACGTGATCGCGACCCGCCTCGCAGCGGTGCCCGATGCCCTTCGCGGCTACGTCGAGACCCTCAGGACGGGTATCGCGGAGGGCATCGTGCCGGCTCGCAGGCAGGTGACCGAGGTGGCGACGCAGATCGATCGCTACACCGCCGATGACGGCTTCTTCGCCGCATTCGTCGCGAACGCGGACCCCGAGGAGGGGCAGCTGCCCGCGTCTCTCGCCCGCACTCTCGCCGACAATTCGGCCTCGGCCCGTGTCGCCTACGACGAGCTGCGCCGTTTCCTCGCGGAGGAGCTCGCTCCTGCCGCAGGCGACGACGACGCAGTGGGTCGTGACCTCTATGCGCTCAACTCGCGTCGCTTCCTCGGGGCGACCATCGATCTCGACGAGACCTACGAGTGGGGGCGCGAGGAGCTCGCGCGCATGGTCGAGGAGCAGACCGCGATCGCGAACGAGATCCTCCCCGGTGCGTCCGTCGAGGAAGCGGTCGCCCACCTGGAAGCCGACCCCGCGCGCAAGCTCGTCGGCACCGACGCTCTCCAGAAGTGGATGCAGGAGACGAGCGACCGCGCGGTCGCTGAACTCGGCGTCTCGCATTTCGACATCCCCGAAGCCATTCGCACGCTCGAGTGCATGATCGCCCCCACGCAGGAGGGCGGGATCTACTACACCGGCCCGACCGACGACTTCTCACGCCCCGGTCGCATGTGGTGGTCCGTCCCCGAGGGCGTCACGGAGTTCGACACGTGGCGGGAGCTCACCACGGTCTTCCATGAGGGCGTCCCGGGTCACCATCTGCAGATCGCTCAGGCGGTGTACAACCGGGCCGAGCTCAACTCCTGGCGTCGGCTGCTCGCGGGAACCTCGGGTCATGCTGAGGGCTGGGCTCTGTACGCGGAGCGTCTGATGGAGCAGCTCGGCTACCTGGACGACCCCGCCGACCGGCTCGGCATGCTCGACGGGCAGCGGATGCGGGCCGCCCGCGTCGTCCTCGACATCGGTGTGCACCTGGGCAAGCCGCGTCTCGACGGCACCGGAGTGTGGGACGCGGAGTACGCACTCGACTTCATGCGCCAGAACGTGAACATGTCGGATCAGTTCGTGCAGTTCGAGGTGAACCGCTACCTCGGCTGGCCGGGCCAGGCGCCGTCGTACAAGGTCGGTCAGCGCATCTGGGAGCAGGTGCGCGACGGAGTCCGCGCCGCCGAGGGAGATGCCTTCTCGTTCAAGGACTTCCACAAGAAGGCCCTCGATCTGGGCGGCGTCGGCCTCGACACGCTGCGCAGCGCTCTGCTCCCACGCTGACGGGAATGGGATCCGGTCCACGAGTGTTCATTCACCTGAATAGAGAGGGATGACATGGGCATCGAATTCGGACTGGACACCTTCGGCGACATCACAAGGGACGCGGGCGGGAAGCTCCTCACCGGAGCGCAGACGATCCGCAACGTCGTGGAGCAGGCTGAGCTCGCAGACACGGTCGGAGTGGACTTCTTCGGGGTGGGGGAGCACCACCGCGAAGAGTTCGCGGTGTCCGCGCCGGAGATGGTGCTCGCCGCGATCGCTGCGCGCACCGAACACATCCGTGTCGGCACGGCGGTGACCGTGCTGTCGTCGGATGATCCGGTCCGCGTGTTCGAGCGCTTCTCGACGTTGGACGCCCTCTCGAACGGCCGAGCCGAGGTCGTCCTCGGCCGCGGCTCCTTCATCGAGTCCTTTCCGCTCTTCGGCTACGACCTGCGGGACTACGACGCCCTGTTCGAGCAGAAGCTCGAGCTGTTCGTCGAACTCCTCAAGGAGGAGCCCGTGACATGGTCCGGCACCATGCGCGCCTCGCTGGAGAATGCGAACGTGTTCCCCAAGACCGAGAAGGGTCTTCGTACCTGGGTGGGGGTGGGTGGCAGCCCGGAGTCCGTCGTACGGGTCGCGCGCCATGGCCTGGGGCTGATGCTCGCGATCATCGGCGGGCCGGCGGCGCGGTTCAAGCCCTTCGTCGATCTGTACCACCGCTCTGTCGCGTCTTTCGGAACCACCTCGCACCCTGTCTCGGTGCATTCGCCCGGCCACATCGCCGAGACGGATGCGGAAGCCTGGGACGCGGCCTACTCCGGGTTCGAAGCGATGAACAACACCATCGGCCGGGAGCGCGGATGGCCGGCGTACAGTCGCGCGCGCTTCCAGAACGACGTCGGGCCGGAAGGCGCGATCTACGCGGGTTCACCGGACCGTGTCGCCGCGAAGATCGCAGACACGATCACGATGCTCGGTCTCGGGCGGTTCGACCTGAAGTACGCGACCGGCACCCTGTCGCATGAGTCGATGATGCGCAGCATCGAGCTGTACGGGACCGAAGTGATCCCGCGCGTGAAGCGGATCCTCGACGCGCTGGACTGACGACATCACGCGCAGGACGTCGGGCGCTCGGCTCTACGATGAAGAACATGGCCAACTCCGCCCTGCCGGGCCGCTCATCGCTGGCTAAGCGCCTGGACGTCCTGCCGTTCACACGTCGACACCTCCGCCTGCTGACAGGGTCCGGGGTCGGTTGGGCGCTGGACGCGATGGATGTCGGCCTCATCTCGTTCATCCTCGCCGCGCTCACGCAGCAGTGGGGGCTGACGAAAGGCGAGGCCGGGTGGATCGCCTCGGTCGGATTCATCGGCATGGCAGTCGGGGCCACACTCGGCGGGCTCCTCGCCGATCGTTTCGGCCGGCGGCAGGTCTTCGCCCTCACGCTGCTCGTGTACGGCATCGCGACCGGTGCCAGCGCCCTGGTGGGAGGACTGGTGGCGCTCCTGGTCCTGCGGTTCCTGGTGGGACTCGGCCTCGGCGCAGAGCTCCCGGTGGCGTCGACCTATGTGAGCGAGTTCGCACCCGCGCGGATCCGTGGCCGCCTGATCGTGGTGCTGGAGGCTTTCTGGGCGCTCGGATGGACCGCCGCCGCGGTGATCGGCTTCCTGGTCATCCCGGCTTCGGACGACGGCTGGCGCTGGGCGTTCGCGCTCGGCGCGATCCCCGCGGCGTACGCACTCTTCGTACGTTGGCGCATGCCGGAGTCACCTCGCTGGCTCGCCTCACGAGGACGCATCGCGGAGGCAGACCGCATCGTGTCGGCGTTCGAGACCGATGCCGGTGTGGAAGTCGCACCCGCGATCCGGAAGGAACCCGCCTCCCGTGCGATCGCGGTCACGGCGAGGGCGCGGCTGGCGACACTCTGGAACCCGGAGTTCCGGCTGCGCACTCTGTGCCTGTGGGTGGTGTGGCTGGGGGTGAACTTCGCCTACTACGGAGCGTTCATCTGGATCCCGAGCATCCTCGTCGACGCCGGGTTCGATCTGGTGCGTTCATTCGGTTTCACGTTGATCATCACGTTGGCGCAGCTTCCGGGCTATGCGGTCGCCGCGTGGCTGATCGAGGTGTGGGGGCGCCGTGTGACGCTGTCGGTGTTCCTTCTCGGCTCGGCGGTCTCCGCCGTGGTCTTCGGCACCGCGACGACAGAGGGTGCGATCATCGCGGCGGGCATGGCGCTGTCGTTCTTCAACCTCGGTGCGTGGGGTGCGCTCTACGCCGTGACGCCGGAGATCTATCCGACGTCGCTGCGGGGGACAGGAGCGGGCTGGGCTGCCGGAGTGGGCCGTATCGCGTCGATCGTGGCTCCGCTGTCCGTTCCCGTGCTACTGGTCGCCGGGGGAGCGCCGCTGCTGTTCGCGGTCTTCGGGGCATGCTTCCTCGGAGCTGCCGCCGCCGCCTGGGGGCTCGTCGATCGACGCGGCCGAGCGCTCGATGATCGCTGATCCCAGGTGTCGTCGACCCGCAATAGGCTGGGACGATGGCAGATGTGCGGTTCGTGGCGATCGGCGATTCCTTCACGGAGGGGGTCGGTGACGTCCTTCCGGATGGGCGGGAGCGCGGTTGGGCGGACCTCGCAGCTCAAGGATGGGCCGATGCAGCCGGTCACCCGATCCAGTATGCGAACCTCGCGATCCGGGGCAAGCTGGCCTGGCCGATCGTCGAGCAGCAGTTGGAACCGGCGCTCGCGCTGCGCCCGACCCACCTCTCGTTCAACGGCGGTGGCAACGACATGCTGCGACCGCGTACCGACGTCGAGCACATCGCCGACGCCTTCAGCCGCGTGCTGCGTCGCTGCGACGAGGAGGGCGTGACCATGATCCTGCTCTCCGGTGCGAACCCGAGCGGGCAGCTGCCGATGGGTTCCCTCGTCCAGCGCAGGGGAGACCTGCTCTCCGAGGCGGTGCTCCGACGCATCGAAGGACGCCCCGACGTCATCCGGGCGCTCAACTGGCCCGATCGCGAACTCTCTCGCGGCGCGTACTGGGCCGACGATCGTCTGCACATGAACGCGGCCGGCCATCACCGTGTCGCTGCCAGGGTGCTCCACGCGCTCGGGTTCGAGCCTCCGGAGACCTGGTGGGCGCCGAGCGATCGCATGGGCGGAGGACCATCGGGCCTCGCGTACTACCGCGAGTTCGTCGGGCCCTGGGTGCGCCGACGAGTGACGCGTACCTCGTCGGGCGACGGTCGTGCGGCGAAATACCCGGCCTGGGTCGAACGGGTCCCGTCGTGATGCCACGGAGTGACGCGGAGTGACCGACATCGAGCTCGCGCGAATCCCCGCCGGGGTCGTGACCCTCCGCGATGCGCGACGCGGCGAGCAGCGTGAGGTGACGCTCGAGCCGTACGAGATCGGCGTGTACCCCGTGACCGAGGCGCAGCTCACCGAGGTACTGGGCATTCCGATGCGCCACCCGCGACGCCCCGCAGCCGACCTGAGCTGGTTGCGCGCCATCCACTTCTGCAACGCCGCCTCCGAGTGGGAAGGGTTGGACCAGGTCTATCTGTTCGACGGCGAGGAGGTCGCCTGGGACACGACGGCCGACGGCTACCGACTGCCCACCGAGGCGGAATGGGAGTTCGCGTGTCGGGCGGGGTCGACCGGGCCGCACTATGCGCCTCTGGCCGATGCGGCGTGGACGAGCGCGGACGGCGTCTCGTCTCCGCAAGATGTCGGGGGGAAGCTCCCGAACCTCCACGGTCTCTTCGACACCCTCGGCAACGTATGGGAGTGGTGCTGGGACCTCCTGGATCCTGCCCGCTACGACGACTACCGGGTGTTCCGTGGGGGCGGATTCGCTGACGATGCGTGGAGTGTCCGCGCCTCCGTCCGCCGAGGGGGAGCGCCGCGGATGCATCACGAAGACGTCGGCCTCCGGCTCGCTCGAGGGGCGTTCGACACGCTCGAACAGGCACAGGGGTGGTCGGGCCGTGCGGACCGCGAGCGTGCTGTGCAGGACGGGCCGCTTCCGTCGGGTTGGACGCCGCGTCGACGGTGACGTCTCTCTCGCAGTCTCCGAAGTCCGCAGAGGGAAGGCTCGCTGTCCGACGGTTTTGGCGGGGAGCAGCACGGGTGGAAAGCTGGTTCCATGGCATCGGAATACTCGCTCATCGTCTCCCAGGGCCGCGTCGCCGACCGCACCGATGGGGCGCTCGCGGGTGCACGACGCGTCGGCGAGGCGGTCTCTTCACTTCTCGCCGTCGACCCGCTGATCATCGGCACGCCGACGCCGAGCGAGATCGATGATTGGTCCGTGGCACTTCCTGAAGCGGAGACGACGCTGAGAGGGCTGCGCACCGCGGTGAGCGACGCCATCGCGGACGGCACGACCCCTCTCCTGATCACCAACACCTGCGCGGCGAGCCTCGGCACCTTGCCCACGGCGGCAGCGCATCACCCCGAGGCCGTCGTGCTCTGGATCGACGCGCACGGCGACTTCAACACACCGGATACGACCGATTCCGGGTATCTGGGAGGTATGGTCCTGGCCGCTGCGTGTGGGCTCTGGGACAGCGGACACGGGGCGGGCCTCGATCCGAGACAGGTGGCGGTGGTCGGTGGCCGGGACATCGACACCGCTGAGCAGCAGATGCTCGCCGATGCCGGCGTCACCGTCATCCCCCCGTCGGAGAGCACGCCCGAGCGCGTCCTCGAGTCGGTCGCGGGTCGCCCGGTGTGGATCCACGTCGATTGGGACGTCCTCGAGCCTGGCTACATCCCTGCCGCGTACCGCGTCGGGGGAGGACTGCTGCCTCACCAGATCGCCGCGATCTTCGCTGCGCTACCGCCGGACTCCGTGCGGGGGATCGAACTCGCGGAGTTCGAAGCAGGCGATGCGGAGGTGCCGGAGCGCGTCAGCGTCGAGTTGATCGTGGAGACACTCCAGCACCTGCTCCGCTGAGCGTCCCTCAGCGCCGACGTTCCGGATCGAGGCCGATGCGGATCCGAGTGCGTTTGCGTTCGATCAGGATGAAGGTCACCCCGAGGATCCACAGCGGGATGGGCATGAGGAAGGCGATCCTGAAGGCCTCCAGCGAATAGGTCTCGGGGGTCCCCGCGCCCTGCAGGTCGAGCGCGAGTCCGATGAGGAAGATCGCGATCAATGCGGCGATGAAGCCACCCGCGTTCGTGACACCGGTCGCGGTGCTCAGACGATGACTCGGGTTGTGCGTCCGAGCGTGGTCGAAGGCGATCATCGAAGCGGGGCCACCGGTGGCGAGAGCGATCGCCAGCACGTAGAGGAGCCAGATCGGCGCCGCTCCGGGGAGAGCGATGACAGCGATCCACGCTGCCATCTGCACGCCGACGGCGGGGAGCACGAGCGCGAGCGAGCGGTGATTCGGGTGTCGGCGGGAGAGGTCTCCGATGATCGGTCCCAGAAACATACCGGCAATGACATATACGGAGATGATGCCGGCCGCGTGGGCGGTGTCGAGACCCTCTGCCGCCGTGAGGAACGGCATTCCCCACAGCAGCACGAATGCCGTTCCCGCGAACGGCGTCGTGAAGTGTGACCAGAACGCGAGCCTGGTGCCGGGGTGAGCCCACGCGGCACGTATGCCGACACCGGTATCTATCGCGGATGTGACGACGCGGACCACGCCCGTATCCGTGTTGACGGTGACGTCCGCGCCCTGCTCAGGGGGATGGTTGCGGATGACCAGCGCCACGAGGATCGCGAACAGGAGGCCGAGCCCCGCGATGCTTCCGAACGTGATGCTCCAGGTCGTCGCGTGGAGCAGCGCCGCAAGCGGGACCAGCGCGATCAGCTGGCCGGCCTGGCCGATGATTCCGGTGAACTGGACCATCAGCGGTCCGCGCTGCGCGGGGAACCAGGTCGCGACGAGTCGCAACACGGCGGGGAAGATCGCGGCATCACCGGCGCCGAGCAGCACACGCGCGAAGATCGCGATCCCGATGTTCGGAGATAGCGCCATCGTCAGCTGACCAGCCGCCATGAGCAGCATGCCGACCGTCATGATCGGTCGTGATCCGAAGCGATCGAGGAGCACTCCGACAGGAATCTGCATTCCGCCGTAGACGGCGAGCTGGACCACGGCGAACAGGGCGAGCGTCGACGCATCCGCCTGGAACCGATCCGCCGCTTCGACGCCGACCGCGCCGAGGGACGTGCGATTCGTGATGGCGAGGACGTAGGCCGCGACACCGACCGACCAGATGATCCATGCGCGCAACCCCGGGGTCGACACGGGGTAGGGGGAGACCGGCGGCACGCCTCAACGCTACTCCTCTGCCACCGGGCTTCAGTGCCCCCGGAGCGTTGTCGGTGACGGTGGTTACGGTGGCGTCATGACAGGTTCACCTCTGCACCACTCACTCGACTACATCGAGCTCGTCGTCACCGATCTGGAGAAGTCGAAGGATTTCTTCCGTGAGGCGTTCGGTTGGGGCTTCCACGACTACGGCCCCGGATACGCAGGGATCGTTTCACCGCGCGACGACGGCAATGAATCCGGTGGGCTGATGCTCGCGGATGAGCCGCGGCCGGTCGGCGGTCCTCTCGTGCTTCTCTACTCCGAAGACCTCGACGCCACGCAGGCTGCGATCGAGAAGGCCGGCGGCACGATCCTCCAGGCGCCGTATGAGTTCCCCGGTGGACGACGCCTCCACTTCGCAGACCCGACGGGCAACGAGCTCGGCGTCTGGTCCACACAGTAGGGGTATCGCAGGGAGGTTCTCAGCCCGCTGCGGCCCACTCCGTACGAAGCACCACGGGGGAGTGCTATCGGGGAAGTTCGAGCTCCCGCGCCTTTTCGAGCAACGAGCCGAACTCCGCGACGTCGAGATCAGCGACTGACCGGAAGGTGATCGCCGCAGCGCCGACCTTGACCTTCCCGAGCTGATGAGCGCGCGCACGCACGAGGTACTCACCGTTCTCGGCCGCGTTCACGTAGACCGACAGGTGGCCCTTCTGCTCTGCGAGTCCCACGAGGAACCAATCGACGCTTCCGCCACGAGGGCGGGGCTGAGTGATCGTGCCGTAGCCCACGATCGCCTGATCCGTGCCGCCCCACATCTTGCCTCGCCACAGCACACGCTCCACACCAGGCAGCGCTTCACGGATGATCTCGTCCAAGCGCACGAGTTCATCGGCGCGTGACGCCGCCATCAGGAACCCATCCACGTCATCTTTCACTCTGTCCACGATCGGCGCCTATCGCCGAAGTTCATTCGTCGGTGCCGACTTCGGACTACGCGCTCTCGCTTGTCGGGCGGTGCGGACCCCTAAGCCTGAGGTTCTGCAGGATCGATGACACCAGCTCGTCGGTCGACACCTCGCGGCCCACTCGCGTCTCTTCGAACCAGGGGAGGGGCTACCATCCGTCGTACCATTCGCGGAGCTCGTCCTCTCCGAAGGCGGCCGCGAGCGGTCTTCCCGCATGACGCCGAATCGTCTCGTCGAGCCCGACGTCAAATTGGTAGATGAGCGTGGTTCCGAGGTGATCGAGATGCAAGCGTTCGAAGATGTCGGAATAGTCGCGGAGATTGAAGATCCCGTCAAGGATGACGTCATATCCGAGGTCCAACGCCTGTCTGGCTGCACCGATGATCAGCGTGCTCGCGTCCCGGGATTGCCGGCGCCGATCGGGTCGTGCAGCACCTCGCGGCGAAAGTGATCCTGACAGATGAGAGCCACCCGCAGCCCGAGGAGATTCTGCCGCAACGCCGTCGCCGTCGTCGTCTTGCCTGACGCGGCGTCGCCGCGCAGGATGACGAGACACGTGGAATCACGGCCGGTGGGAGTCATCGAACCTATCCTCGCAGTTCCTGCCGCAGCGAGAGGAGGAGAGACCTGATCGAGACTGCTGGCGATCCTGTGTCGCCGCTTTCCCACAGCTCGTAGTCACTTGGTGGCGTTTCTATGACGTCGTGCAACGCGGAGGCGGCTCAGTGAGCGCCCCGGTTCGGGAGGATCGGGAGCGTCCGCAGCCCCCAGTAGCAACGCGGTGCGATGGGGAGCGCGAAGGTGATCGGCGGCTTCTCCGCCTCCGCGGGGCGAACTCGTAAGATCGAGACGTGAACACAAACGGGGCCGCGAACGTGTCAACCGCTGGCGATGAGGGCACTTCACGGCCAGAGAGCGACCTTCGGACATTGACGATCGCTCAGTTCTTTGTGGGTGGGTTCGTCTTGTTCGTAGCGGCGGTGATCGTGGGGACCGGAATGATCGCCTCAGGGGCCGGCGGCAACGAGTATGACGGAGCCATGTCGCTCATCGGAATCGTCTTCAGTGGCGTGTTGGTCGCCGTACCATCGATGGTCCTCGCAATGGTCATCGGACTGCCGATTCGACTCGTTCCGGCGCTTCGGTCTCGGTGGCTCGCGAACGGCGCGATCACGGTGGCCGGTGCGGTCGTTGGATTCATCGCTCTAATTGGAATCACCGCGGCGCTGGCCGTGAGCGCGGGGGAGGGCGGCGCGTCCGCAGCAGCGGTACTTTGGGGACTTTTGGCCATTGCTTGGGGCGTGTTTGCCCTCTCCGTTGCGCATTTCGTGTGGCCGGTCCAATGGTTACGAGGCAGGGTGAAGGACAGCCCCTACGAGACATAGAGGCGGTTCACGCCGAGCGGCTTCCGCTGGCTGTCGTGTGTCTCCCCTTTTCAATGGCGTCGCCGCGCAGGATGACGAGACACGTGGAGTCACTGCCGGTGGGAGTCATCGAACCTATCCTCGCAGCTCCTGCAGCAGCGAGAGGAGGAGAGACCTGATCGAGACAAGCTGACATAATGTGCATTATCGGATATCACTCGAACTGGAGCGGGGTCCTCGATAGGCTCACTGCGTGAACGGGAACAACGTCGACATCGACTGGGAATCTGCGCGGCTGGCGAACCAGGAGAACTGGGAAGATCGCGTGCCTGTGCACGAAGAAGCGTACGGACTCGACGCGTTCGACGACCCGGCTCATCTCAGCGACGTCGTGCGCGACGATCTGGTCGCGATGAAGTCGTTCCTTCCGTCCGGTTCGCTCTCCGGGCTCGACCTGTGCCACCTGCAGTGCCACATCGGCACCGACACGGTCTCGCTGGCTCGCGCGGGCGCCACAGTCACCGGCGTCGACTTCTCGCCGTCCGCGCTCCGTGCTGCCGCCCAGCTTGCTGCGCGCCTGGGTATCGACGCCACCTGGGTGGAAACCGACGTTCTCGATGCGCGTGCCGCAGTCGACGGCGACTTCGATGTCGTCTACACGAGCATCGGGACAATCACCTGGCTCAGCGACCTGGAGCGGTGGGCCGCTCAGATCGTGGCCCTGCTGCGCCCAGGCGGCATGTTCTTCATCCGAGACGGCCATCCCGCGCTCTACGCACTCGATGAGAACGCTGCTGAGCTCACCACACGCTATTCCTACTTCGCGACCGGGCATGCGCAGCAGTGGGATGACGACAGCACCTACGTCGGTGACGGACGCCTCGCTCACACGCGCACGTACGAGTGGCCGCACCCCCTGTCCGAGATCCTCGGCGCTCTGTTGCGCGCTGGTCTCCGACTCATCCACTTCGACGAAGGCCGAACCCTGCCGTGGCGCTTCAGCGACCGCATGGTGGAGGTTCCCGGCGGCTATGCCTGGCCCGATGCAGAGCGCGACAAGCTGCCGTGCACGTACACGATCATCGCCCGCCGGGACTGAGACCGCGACGAAGCGGGGCGCAACGCCGGGCGGACTATCCCCCTGCTCGACTCATGCTCCGACGTACTCCGCGAGGTGCTCCCCCGTGAGCGTCGCCTTTTGGGATACCAAATCTCTCGGAGTTCCCTCGAAGACGATCTTCCCGCCGTCGTGACCGGCGCCCGGGCCGATGTCGATGATCCAGTCCGCGTGCGCCATGACTGCTTGATGGTGTTCGATGACGATCACGGTCTTCCCCGCGTCGACGAGTCGATCCAGCAGGCCCAGGATCTTGTCGACATCCGCGAGGTGCAATCCTGTCGTGGGCTCATCGAGCACGTAGACGTCGCCCTTCTCCCCCATCTGGATCGCGAGCTTGAGGCGCTGGCGTTCGCCGCCCGACAGCGTCGACAGCGGTTGCCCGAGCGACAGATATCCGAGTCCCACGTCTTCCATGCGACCGAGGATCGCCGCTGCGGCGGGCAGCTTCGCCTCGCCGTCACCGAAGAAGAGCCGGGCCTCGGCGACCGGCAGATCGAGGACCTCGGTGATGTCCTTGCCCGCGAGCTTGTACTCCAGCACGCCTGCCTGGAAGCGCTTACCTCCGCAGTCCTCGCACGGCGTCTCGATCGTGTCCATGAAACCGAGTTCGGTGATGATGACGCCCGCCCCCTTGCATGACGGACAGGCGCCTTCCGAGTTCGCGCTGAACAGCGCCGGCTTCACGCCGTTCGCCTTCGCGAACGCCTTCCGGATCGGTTCGAGGAGTCCTGTGTAGGTGGCAGGGTTGCTGCGGCGGGACCCCTTGATGGCGGCCTGGTCGATCGCGACGACGCCATCCTGATTGGACACCGATCCATGGATGAGTGAGCTCTTGCCCGACCCGGCGACGCCGGTCACGACGGTGAGGACTCCGGTGGGGATATCGACATCGACGTCCTGCAGATTGTTCGCCGATGCGCCGCGCACGTCGATCGTTCCCGACCCCGTTCGCACCTCGTCCTTCAACGTCGCGCGGTCTTCGAGATGATCTCCGGTCTTCGTTCCGCTCGCTTTCAGCCCCTCGACCGATCCCTCGTAGCAGATCTCTCCGCCCGCGCTGCCGGCTCCCGGCCCCAGATCCACGACGTGATCGCCGATCGCGATGGTCTCAGGCTTGTGCTCGACGACGAGGACGGTGTTCCCCTTGTCGCGCAGTTGCAGCAGCAGGCCGTTCATCCGCTGGATGTCGTGCGGGTGCAGGCCGATCGTCGGCTCGTCGAACACGTAGGTGATGTCCGTGAGCGAGGAGCCGAGGTGCCGCAGCATCTTGATGCGTTGCGCCTCTCCCCCGGACAGCGTGCCCGACGGCCGCTCGAGGCTGAGATATCCCAGTCCCAGCGTGACGAATGCGTCCAGGTTGGCGCTGAGCGCCTGCAACAGCGGTCCGGCGCCGGGAAGATCCAGGCCGCGCACCCACTCAGCCAGGTCGGTCACCTGCATTCGGCACGCATCCGCGATGCTGATGCCCTCGATCTTCGAAGAGCGCGCACCTTCAGTGAGCCGCGTGCCGTCACACTCCGGGCAGACCGCGAAGGTGGCGACGCGTTCGACGAAGGCTCGGATATGCGGCTGGAGTGCGTCGAGATCCTTCGAGAGCATCGCCTTCGTGATCTTGGGGATCAGACCTTCGTAGGTCATGTTGATCCCCGAGATCTTCACCTTCGTGACCTCGCCGTAGAGGAACAGATGCCGCTGCTTGTCCGTGAACTCCGCGATCGGTTTGTCGGACGGATAGAACCCCGACTGGGAGAAGCCCTTCACCATCCACCCGTCGGCGGTGTAGCCGGGGACCATGATGGCGCCCTCATCGAGCGACTTGGACTCGTCGACGATCTGCGTGAGATCGAGGTCCGACACCGCGCCCCTCCCCTCGCAACGCGGACACATACCGCCCAGATAGATCGCATCCTTCACGATCTTCTTCTCGCCGCCGGGACCGGTCATGACGCCGCTGGCCTTCTGCGTCGGGATGTTGAACGAGAACGCGGTCGGTCCGCCGATGTAGGGCTGCCCGAGCTTGCTGAACAGGATGCGCAGCATCGCGTTGGCATCGGTGACCGTGCCGACGGTCGAGCGCGGATTCGCGCCGAGTCGCTCCTGATCGACGATGATCGCTGTGGTCAGCCCCTCCAGGACGTCGACGTCGGGACGCGGCACCGACGGCATGAACCCCTGCACGAAAGCGCTGTACGTCTCATCGATCATCCGGCGGGATTCCGCGGCGATCGTGTCGAAGACGAGCGAGCTCTTGCCTGACCCCGAGACTCCGGTGAACACGGTGAGACGTCGCTTCGGGATCTCTACGCTGACATCCTTCAGATTGTTCTCGCGCGCGCCCTGAACGCGGATCAGGTCGTGGGTGTCGGCGGGGTGCTCGGTGGTCATCAGCGTCCTTCGTCGATTCGGTGGAGGGTTCAGGCGGCCTGGTTGATACGGAGCAGGTTTCCTGCCGGATCCCGGAAAGCACAGTCGCGGACGCCGTACGGCTGGTCCATGGGTTCCTGCACGACGTCTGCCCCTCGTTCGGCGAGCCGTTCGAAGAGCCCGTCGAGGTCGTCGCTCGCGAGGGTGAGCGCGGCATAGCTGCCCTTGGCGATCAACTCGAGGATCGTCTGCCGCTCGGCGTCGGTGATGCCGGGGTCGGTTGCCGGTGGGTGAAGCACGATCGATGTCTCGGGCTGTCCCTCCGGTCCGACCGTGAGCCAGCGGAGTCCGTCGTACCCGACGTCATTGCGCACCTCGAAGCCGAGCGCATCGCGGTAGAACCCGAGCGCAGCTTCGGCGTCGGTGTGAGGCAGGAAGGCGTAGTGGATGCTGATGTTCATGGTGTTCACGTTAGATGGGCATCGATGCGGGGTGCTTCTTGATTCCTGATCGGTCGTGTGACCTGCTTGGCCTGGAACGAGGGAATCCCTTCGACGTGCGCTGCTCGTTCACGGTACACGCGGGGTGATACACCGACCAGCTCGGTGAACCGGGTGCTGAACGTGCCGAGCGATGAGCAGCCGACTTCGAAGCAGACCTCGGTGACCTTGAGGTCGCCACGGCGCAGAAGCGCCATGGCCCGCTCGATCCGTCTCGTCATCAGGTACGAGTACGGCGATTCGCCGTATGCGTCCCGGAAGCACCGACTCAGGTGCCCCGCCGACATGTGCACACCCCGGGCCAGCGCCTCGACATCGAGCGGCCGGGCATACTCGCGATCGATGCGATCCCGCACTCTTCGCATCACTGTGAGCTCGCGCAAGCGCGCATCATCCGGACCCGTCACGAAGTCGATAGTGCCATGACGCCGGGTGTCCTGGTGTGACGGAATGAAACGCGAACGGCGGCCCCTCCCCATTCGGGGCGGTGAGGGCGCTACCCTGAGGAAGCATCCTCACAGGATCTTCTCAGAAAGGGGTCCCCCACCATGTCTGAACCACTCACCGAGGCGAAGTCACTGTTCAAATCGATTCGCATCTCGCTCGCCGTCGCCGGTGTTCTCGCGCTCGTCGCCGGAATCGTCCTCCTCGTCTGGCCGGTGAAGTCCGCGGTCATCGTGACGGCGATCTTCGCCTCCTACCTGGTCGTCGCCGGACTCGTCTACATCGGGCTGGGCATCTTCTCGAGCGCCAAGGGCGGATGGGCCCGCGTGGGGCACATCGTCCTCGGACTGCTCTACGTCGCGGCGGGCATCATCGCGTTCTTCAACTTGAATGCAGCTGCGGCCACGCTCGCGTTCGTGGTCGTGATCTTCATCGGCATCAGCTGGATCGTCGATGGCGTCGTGGCCCTGACGCTTCTGGGCAGCGATGGCTCGCGCGTCTGGACCGTTCTCTACGCACTCCTGAGCATCGTCGCCGGAATCATCGTCCTGTTCTCGCCGCTGATCGCCGGCTTCGCATTCTGGCTGCTGCTCGGCATCTCGCTGATCGTTCTCGGCATCATCCAGATCGTGCGTGCTTTCACGCTCGGCAAGGACGAGAAGGAGTATGTGGCCGCCGTTCAGGGAGACACGGCCAGCTGATCTCCCCCTCGAACAGAACGGCCCCGTCCTGCATCCAGCAGGACGGGGCCGTTCCGTAGGTCGGAGGTCACTCCGCGGCGAACGCGCTCACATCGCCGACCAGGCGTGTGTTGTCAGCCGGCACAGGATCGACCGTGGCCTTGGCCACCTCGGCAGCGAACTCGGAGACGTTGTAGAGCTTGCCTGCCGACTCCCGCCGCTCGGCGATCGCGCCGGGGTTCGCCCGCTCCAACAGGGTCGCAGTGATCGTTCCCTCGATCATGTCTCCGGAGACGACCGTGAAGCCGATCCCCTTCTCGGCAAGGCTCGGGATGAGCTCACGAAGCGCGTCTTCCCCGGCGCGCTTCGACAGCGCGACCGGCTCGTACTCCGGCATCGTGGGCGTGGTGCGGATGAAGTGGGCCTGGTGGCTGGTGACGAAGACCACCCGTGCACCGTCTCCGAGCAGCGGCGTCGCAGCCTCGAGCACGTTCAGCTGCGCGTCACGGTTCAACGTGAGCGCGTAGTCCTCCGCCATCCCCGACTCCATGCCACCGGACGCGTTGAGCACCAGCACGTCGAGGCGTCCGTACTCAGCGCGGACCGCCTCGAACATCTCGGCGACCGAGGCCGGATCGGTGAGATCCGCGCCGACGACGAGCGCGCGGCGACCGAGCTCGCGCAGCTGCGTGGCGAGCTTCTCTGCTCGCGGCGCCTTGTTGCGGTAGTTGATGACCACATCGGCGCCGGCCTCCGCGAGGTAGCGCACGGTGTCGGCGCCGATCCCGCGTGATGAACCGGTGACAAGCGCGACCTTGCCTTCGAGGGATCCTGCGGGAAGAACGTCGGTCACGGTGACTCCTCATGATGCGTGAAAATGCCGTGATCGCACGGCCCTCTCACACTATCAAGCGCGCGCCGGGGCACCCGGATGGGCGGGCCTCCGCGTGGTACGTTGACCAGAAAGGAGGCCGCATGGACAACTTCACGACATTCGTCACGTTCATCGACCAATGGGCGTGGATCGGCTGGCTGGTCCTGATCGCCGTCTTCCTCGTCATCGAGATGCTCTCGCTGGACTTCACGTTCCTCATGCTCGCCTTCGGCAGCGTCGTCGGTCTCGTGACCGATCTGCTGGGTGTGCCCGTGTGGGTGCAGGTGATCATCGCAGCGGCCGCTGCGGCGGTCTTCATCCTGTTCCTCCGGCCCCCGTTGCTCAAACGTCTGCACCGCGGGGAGGATCCGACGAAATCGAACGTCGATGCCCTTCTCGACCTGCGCGGTGTGGCCCTGAGTGAGATCACCCAGATCTCCGGGCAAGTGAAGCTCGCGAACGGCGACACCTGGACCGCGCGGACTTCGACCCCCGTTCCGATTCCCTCGGGGGCGCCGATCGCCGTGAGCGTGATCAACGGCGCCACCGCCATCGTCCGACCCGTCAACGACTAGGAGTTCCCGTGGACGACGCATCGTTCATCCCCGCAGCGATCGGATGGATCCTCGCCATCGCCGTGATCATCTTCGTGGTGGTCACCGTCGCACGGGCCATCCGCATCATTCCGCAGGCGACTGCCGGCGTGGTCGAGCGCCTCGGGCGCTACCACAAGACCCTCACGCCAGGTCTGAACATCCTGGTCCCCTTCATCGACCGTCTTCGTCCGCTCATCGACATGCGCGAGCAGGTCGTCTCGTTCCCGCCGCAACCGGTGATCACCGAGGACAACCTCGTCGTCTCGATCGACACCGTCGTGTACTTCCAGGTCACCGATGCCCGCGCCGCCACCTACGAGATCGCGAACTACCTCGGTGCCGTCGAGCAGCTGACCACCACCACCCTGCGTAACGTCGTGGGTGGGCTCAACCTCGAAGAGGCACTCACCAGTCGCGACAACATCAACGGCCAGCTGCGCGTCGTGCTGGACGAGGCGACGGGCAAGTGGGGCATCCGTGTCGGACGCGTCGAGCTGAAAGCGATCGACCCGCCCATCTCGATCCAGGACTCCATGGAGAAGCAGATGCGCGCCGAGCGTGACCGTCGCGCGGCGATCCTCACCGCCGAGGGCACCAAGCAGTCGGCGATCCTCGAAGCGGAGGGCTCCCGTCAAGCCGAGATCCTCCGGGCAGAGGGCGACAAGCAGGCTGCGGTGCTCCGTGCCCAGGGTGAAGCCGAAGCGATCCAGAACGTCTTCAGCGCCATTCATCAGGGTGCGCCGGACGACAAGCTGCTCGCCTACCAGTACCTGCAGATGCTGCCGAAGATCAGCGAAGGCCAGTCCAACAAGCTGTGGATCATCCCGAGCGAACTCACCGAGGCGCTCAAGGGCATCGGCAGCGCATTCACGCCGAAGCCGGGCCAGGGCCCGACCAACACACTGCCGGGCGCGTGACGCACCCGTACTTCTCGAAGGCACGGCATCCCCGAGTCCTCGCCCACCGCGGTCTGATCACCGCGGCCGGCGAGGACTCGGGTGTCTGGGAGAACTCGGCCGCAGCCATCGCCGCCGCCCACGCCGCCGGCGCCGAGTACGTCGAGACCGACTGCCAGGTGACCGCTGACGGTGACGTCGTGCTGTTCCACGATTCGACACTCGATCGCCTCCTGGGCGACAAGCGAGCCGTCCGCGACGTGCGCACGCGCGAACTGCGCGAGATGTTCGCCGACCATGGCGGGTTGCTCACCGTCTCGGAGGCACTCGATTCGTTTCCCGAGGTCCGTTTCAATGTCGACGTGAAGACGTCCGCCGCTGTCGAGCCACTCGGGCCGATCCTCGCCGACCACACTCACCGCGTGCTGGTGACGAGCTTCTCTGACTCCAATCGCCGTGGAACGGTCGCGTCCGTGCTGAAGGCGGGCGCCGCGCTCCGACCGGCCACCTCCGGGGGGAGCCGCACCATCGCCGCTCTCCGAGCACTCTCCGCACTGCACCTCTCCCCCGGTCGTGTGCTCGAAGACATCGATGCGCTTCAGATCCCGGAGCGCCACGGGAAGCTGACCGTACTCACCCCGGCCCTGCTCCGCGCCGCCCGCCGCCGCGGCGTCGAGATCCACGTCTGGACCGTGAACGACCCCATCGACATGCTCCGACTCGTTGCGGCCGGAGTGGACGGCATCGTGTCCGACCGTGCCGACGTCGCACTGGCCACGCTCTCTGCGGATTAGTCGCCGACGCGCCCCATAACCTCCGGCGCTGGGATTCGGCTGTGAATTCCGCCGCGAAGTCGCCCGCGTGGATGAAGCGCACAGGCTGGAGCGTTATACCTGACAGCGACGAGAGGACCACAAAATGGCAGATCGCAGCCTGCGCGGCATCCGGCTCGGCGCCCAGAGCCTACAGAGCGAAGAGGGCGTCGTTTTCATGGAGCGCCGCGAAACGACCTATACCTGTGACACGTGCGGACACGTCACGAACCTGATGTTCGCAGCGGACGCCGAGCCGCCCCAGACGTGGGAGTGCCGTGCGTGCGGCGCGGAAGCCCGTCTGAACGTCGACGGCGAGGCCGTGACGCTCGAAGCAAGCGATGAGAAGGCCGCACGCACCCACTGGGACATGCTGATGGAGCGCCGCACGCGTGCGGAGCTCGAGGAGCTCCTGGAAGAGCGCCTCGCCTTCATCCGCGCCCGTCGCGGTGCAGGAGAAGACCCGACGCGGGAGAAGATCGGGGCTTAACGCCCCCTGGCGCGCCACCACCCGAAGAGGAGCGCGCCGACACCGCCCCAGAGCAGCAGCTGCTGGATCACGGGGCCCAGGACCACACCCGCTGTGAGGCCGGTGCGAAGTTCGACATCGTCGAGCATCGCACCGGCCTCTCCTGCGTCGAGGCTCGTGACGGTCGAGCCGTCCGCGCGGATGACCTGGCTGGTGCCGACCGTCGACACGTTCACGACACTGCGACCGGTCTCGATCGCGCGCATCCGTGCGAACGCGAGCTGCTGGAGGTTCTCGTCGGTGCCGCGGAAGTCCGCGTTGTTGGTCTGGAACACCAGGACCTCTGCGCCGTCGTTCAGGCCTTCCCAGATGACGTCGTCATAGATGACGTCGAAGCAGATGGCCAGGCCGATCGTGACGCCGTCCACGTCGACGACCGGTGGGTTGGATCCGGGCGTGTACTCCCGTTGGATCAGACCGATCAGATCGGGCGCCAGCGCGTTGAAGAAGGGACGATCCGGAACGTACTCGCCGAACGGGACCGGATGTCTCTTGTCGTGCAGCTGCGTAGCCGTGCCCTCGGCCGTCCAGAGCATCGACGTGTTGAAGTAGACGTCGTCACGCCCCGTCGCCGCGTTGGCGAGCAGAGGCGCATCGATGCGGTTCGAGACGAGCGTCATCCGCCGGGCGATCGCGTCGTTCTGGAACGGATCGGCGTCCAAGGACCCTTCCGGCCACACGAGCAGGTCGACGTCGTCTCCGTACAGAGGTGCGGTGGCGTCCGTCTGCGCCTGGATCACGGCGAACGCTTCGCGCTCATCGAAGTATCCCGTCGGGCCGTTCCCCTGCACTGCCGCGATCCGCATCGAGCCCGAGGGCGAGGTCGGGAAGAACGGGGTGAACAGCAGCACGAGGATGACGACGGCCGGCGCCGACAGTCGGAGCGGCCACCGCCACAGGCGCAGCCGCACCACCTCCACCAGCATCGTGACCAGCAGCACCATCAGGAAGCTGAGTCCGCTGACCCCGAGCCAGGAGGACACGGGGGCGAGCGGGCTCTCGGCCTGGCTCATGCCGAGCCGGGCCCATGGGAAGCCGCCGTAGGGCCAGGAGCCGACGAAGAGCTCCCTGCCGACCCAGAGAGCGGCCACGACAGCCGGAAGCCCCAGGAGGCGCCCTGCGGTACCGGGGAAGGCACGAGGCAGCCACCGGTAGGCCAGAGCGATCGGAATGAGGGCGAACGAGGTGAGTCCGCCTTCGACGACACTGAGCGCACCCCAGGGGATCGGACCGAGGTAGCGCGACGTCCACGACACCATGAGCGCGAAGAAGAGAATTCCGTACACGAGTCCGACGAGCAGAGCACCACCGAAGCGACGGCCGATCAGCGCGACGAGCAGAAGCCCCACAGCGGGGAAAGCGAGAACCCAGACGGCTGCCTCCGGATACGCCAGGTCCATGAGGACGGCGGCGACGCCCGAGGTGAGGACGGCCGCCCAGAGCGGGAGAAGGGCGCGCTGCGGAGCGGGGCGTTCGGGCATCGTGTCCACCCTCACATCGACGAGTAGGCCACGATGCCGCGGCGGACTCCGTCGAGAGCGCTCCGCGCGGTACGCGCCAGCGCGGCATCCTCCGCGACGATCGAGAGTTGATCCAGCAGATCGATGGTCTGCTTGGCCCAGCGCACGAAGTCTCCCGCTGCCATATCGGCGTCGATCAGGACCCGGTCCAGTGCTCCCCCGCGCGCCCAGGCGTGCATGGCGCCCGCCAGACCGGCGGCGAGAGGCTCACTGCCGGGAAGATGGTGGTCCTGTTCCAGGTCGTCCAACTCAGCCCAGAGTGTGGTGGTCTTCTCGTAGGCGGTGCGGAATGCGCCACGCGGCAGGCCACGCTCCCCCGAGTTGGCTTCATCGCGTCGCGGTTCGTACACGAGGCAGCAGGCCATGGCTGCCAGCGAAGGAGCATCCAAGCCCGCCCAGAGCCCCTGTCTCAGGGACTCGGCCACCAGCAGATCCCGCTCGCCGTAGATGCGGCGCATCGTGCGTCCGGCATCCGTCAGCGTCGTGTCCGCACCATCATGCGTCACGTAGTCGAGTGTCTCCAAGACCTCGACGACGCGGTCGAACACCCGCGCGACCGTTCCGGTGCGAGTCTCGATCTGGCGTCGGATCCGGTCTGTCTGGCGCTTGAGCTTCCAATAGCGCTCCGCCCAGCGGGCATGAGCCTCGCGGTCGGGACAACGGTGGCACGGGTGGCGCTGCATCTGCGTACGCAGGGTCTGGATGCGCTTCATCCGCTTGTCCCGTGACGCTCGCGGCGCCTGGGAGTCCTGGCGGTTCTTCTTCTCGAGATCGCTCAGTTCGCGGCGGATCGCGGCGTACTCCGGGAAGCTCCCGTGCTCACAGGCCATCGCACTCTGATAACCGGCGAGCGACTCCTCGGCTTCGCGCACCTGCCGAGCGAGGCCGACGACCGCACGATCCGCCTGGAACTGCGCGAAGGACGACTCGAGGATCTGCCGCGCTCGGGGTTTGCCGAACATGTCGATCAGATTCACGGCCATGTTGTACGTCGGGCGGAAGCTCGAGTTCAGGAGGTACGTGCGTCGGGACGCGAGGGCAGCGACGGCCTGGGGATCCATCCCTTCGGTCCACTGCACGACGGCGTGGCCCTCGACGTCGATGCCACGGCGTCCGGCGCGACCGGTGAGCTGTGTGTACTCCCCCGACGTGATCGCGACGCGTGCCTCGCCGTTGAATTTCTCCATCTTCTCGAGCACGACCGTACGAGCCGGCATGTTGATGCCGAGAGCCAGGGTCTCGGTCGCGAACACCGCCTTGACGAGCTTGCGCTGATACAGCTCTTCCACGACCTCCTTGAAGGCGGGTAGAAGACCGGCGTGATGAGAGGCGACACCGCGTTCGAGGTTGTCCAGCCACTCCCAGTAGCCCAGGACGTCGAGGTCTTCGTCCTGGAGGGTGCGGGTGCGGTCCTCGACGATGGCCCGGATCTCGGCTCTCTCCTCCGTCGACGTCAGACGGACGCCGGAGCGACGCACTTGCTGCACGGCCGCGTCGCACCCCACGCGACTGAAGATGAAGAAGATCGCCGGGAGGAGGTTCGAGCGCTCCAGAAGGCGCACGACGTCCGGACGATCCATCCGTTCGATCCGGCGCGCATTCGCGGCACGGACGGGACGGCGACCTCCTCGGGAAGGGCGCTGCGCCTGTCGGCCCGCATGCCGGTTGCTCCGATACGCCTGCGCCTGTCGGTTGTTGTCATACGTCGACGCGGTCGATGAGCGGATGCGCATCAACTCCTGGTTGACCTGGGCCGTGGCGAGGCCGGCGCGGTCATCGAACAGGGGAAGCAGGTCGTCCCGCACGAGCACGTGCTGCTCCAACGGCACCGGCCTGATCTCGGAGACGATCACCTCGGTGTCGCCGCGCACCGTGTCGAGCCAGTCCCCGAATTCCTCGGCGTTCGAGACCGTGGCGCTCAGGGAGACCAGCCGCACCTGCGCAGGCAGGTGGATGATGACCTCTTCCCAGACGGCGCCGCGGAAACGGTCAGCGAGGTAGTGGACCTCGTCCATGATCACGTAACGGAGATCCCGGAGCGCCGTGGAGTCGGCGTAGATCATGTTGCGCAGGACTTCGGTCGTCATCACCACGATGCGCGCGTTGCCGTTGATGTTGGTGTCGCCGGTGAGCAGCCCCACCTGATCGGCACCGTAGACGTCGACCAGCTCCCGGAACTTCTGATTCGACAAGGCCTTCATGGGTGTCGTGTAGAACGCCTTGTCGGTCGGCGTCTGCATCGCGAGGTGAATCGCGAACTCGCCGACGATCGTCTTTCCCGCTCCGGTCGGTGCGGCGACGAGCACGCTGCGTCCGTTCTCCAGCGCGTGGCACCCCGCCACCTGGAAGGGATCCAGCTGGAACTTCTGCAACGCCGCGAACGCGGAGGACTCCGGGTGCTCGGCCGCCTGGCGCGCCCGGGCGTACTTCTCGGAAGGTGAACTCATACCGCGTCCGGCAGGAGCCCTGACGCATCGTCACGCTTCCGCTTGCGCCGATCGAAGATGAGGGACAGTCCGGCGGCGGCGAAGAACAGGACGATCAGGATTCCGGCGAGCATCAGCATGCTGACCACGTCGGCTGCCGGCGTCGCCAGGGCCGCGAACACGGTCGCGATGAGGATGGCCACACGCCATCCCTTCAGAATCGCCCGACCCGACATGACGCCGGACAGATTCAGCGCCACCAGGAACACGGGGAGCACGAAGGAGACGCCGATCACGATCATCAGCTTGAAGACGAAGTCGTAGTACTCCTGCGCGTAGTAGAAGTTGGTTGCACCGTCCGGGGTGAAGCTCCACATGAGCTCGATCACGTGCGGCATGATCATCACGCCGAGATAGCAGCCGGCGAAGAACAGCGGAACCGCCGCGACGACGAACCCGACGGTGTACTTGATCTCCTTGCGGGTCAGCCCGGGCATGATGAACGCCCAGATCTGCCAGAGCCACACAGGCGCCGAGATGAACAGACCGATGGAGAAGGCGATACGCATGCGCATGTCGAACGCGGACGTGACCGTACCGAAGTTCAGGGCGCTGAAGCTATCGCCGCGCTTTTCCGTGATGATACGGATCGGTTCCGTGATGAAGTGGATCACGGGGTCCGCCACGATGAACGCGATGACCATCCCGACGACGAGTGCCAGCGCCGCGTACATCAGACGCTTGCGCAGTTCGACGAGATGCGCGCCGAGCGACATCCGTCGATCCCGATCCGCCTTCGGCATCACGGACGGTTCGATGGCTGCCACGGCCGGTCAGGCGCGAGGCGGAGTCTCAGGGTCAGCGCCCGAGTCCTTGGCCGAGGTGGGGTCGGCGACGGTCGAATCTGCGCGGGTCGCGTCTTCTTCCTTCATCGCCTTCATCTCGCCCTTGAACACGCGAGCGGACTGGCCCATGCTCTTCGCGAGCGCCGGCAGCTTGGCGGCACCGAACAGAAGGAGGATCACGGCGAGCACGATAAGCAGGTGCCAGCCTTGCATTCCAGCGAACATGTCAGGATTCCCGTCGTCGGTGAGCGTTCGATTCAGTCTACAGATCAATTCTTCGCATCGGGCTGGTGATACAGCGCGAGTCCCGAGGCGGCCCACTCCCTGGTGGCCGTGCGTGCGACACCGGGTTCGATGACCTCCATGGCCCCGCCGAAGCGCGCCGCGAGCCGCTTGATCCCGCGCGGGTCGGCGAGGTGCAGTTGCGTGGCCACGAAACCGTCTACCACCTCGAGCTCCCCCGTGGGGACGAATCCGGCCAGCAGCGGGGCGAGGCGTTCCGGCACACGCACCGTGACCTCGCGCTCGTCGTCGAGACCGGCGAACGCCTCAGGTACGTGATCCCCGCCGTGGGTGATCGGGATCTGCGTCAGCTGGGGCGCGCTCACACGATCGAGATGGAACGTGCGCATCGCCTGACGCAGGTGGCACCACCCCTGCAGGTACCACTGCCCGTTGGTGATCAGGATCTGCATCGGGTCGACCGTGCGTGTGGTCGGGGCGGCGTCAGGGGCCTGGTAGGTGAAGGAGATCGCGACACCGTCGTGAAGGCCACGCGCGACCGCTTCGCGGACCTCGTCGACCGCGCTCGGCGCGACGACGACATCTGCGGGCGCATCGGCGGCGCCACGGGACAACTTCGAGATGAGCCCCGCGACGAGTCCGGAGTCCGACACCGCGGGCACGGCCGCGACCATCTGGAGGCCTGCGAGCAGGGCCGCGGCTTCACGAGCGGTGAACCGAGGCACTCGCCGCAGCGCGACGTCGTTCGTGATCTCGATGACGTCCTCGAGATCGAGCAGGTCCCAGTTGATGTCGAACATCTCCTGCGGCTGCTGCCAGTACCCGGACTCGCCGGGAAGCCCGATGACGGTGAGCTTCTCCACCATCCCGCGCATCTCCTGCGGCGTGACGCCGAACTCCTCCGCCGCTTCGGCGAGCGAGACCTGGCCGTGTTCGAGGAGATAAGGAACGAGCGTCAGATAGAGCCGGACCCGTTCGGCGGCGAGAAGCGGCTTGGGCTTCGGATTCATCCTGCGTCCTCCGCATCAGCATGCGCATCGACGACTGCGTGGAGCCGGGAGATCACCGCATCGCGGAGCGGGGCGGGCTCGACCACGCGGACCTCTGGGCCGTAGGACGCCAGCTCATCCGCGAGGATGTGCAGATCGACGAAGGGAACATGGATCCCCTGCGTCGCCGGAACCGCGCGTCGTCCGAGGCGGAGCGCGGCTTCGGTGCCGGGCGTGACCTCGAGCAATGCCGAGTTCCCCGACGCGACGCGTTCGAGCCCGGCGAGAGCCCTCTCCCCCGCGCCGTCCCGCAGAGACGCCTCGAAGCCCGTCGAACTCACCTTGACGTCTCCGACGATCCGCCCCAGCAGGAACGTCCGGTCCTCATCGACATCGACATCGATCCCGAACACATGCCACCGAGCCTCGTAGTCGACGAGGGCGAGCGGACGAATGCGTCGTCGCCGCGGCGCCTCCTCGCCGGGCTTCAGGTAGTCGAACGTGACGACACGACAGCGCTCGATCGCATCCTGGAGAGGAGCGAACGCCGCGTCACGCGCCGTGATGCGTGGGGCGAAGCCGATGATCGGCTCGTCACCGTCGATCCCGAGAGCGCGGATCTTGCGCACGCCGGACTGTGCATCCCCGGAAACGGACTCCGCGCTCCAGACGCTGCCGGCGAGACGCAGCACTGCCAGTTCCGCCGGAGAGAACACGATGTCACTCGGAAGGTCGTATTCTGCCTGCGGAATACGGTAGCGGGCCTCGCGGAGATCGTTCGGATCAGCGGCGTCACCGATCGTCTCGATCGGTACGCCGAGCGTCCGCAACTCGTCCTTGTCGCGTTCGAACATCTTCTCGAGCGCATCGGAACGCGTGCCCGCTTCCGCTCGTTGGCGGTAGCCGGAGACGTTGTCGAGGATCTGCTGCTTCGTCAGCCCGATCTCCGTGGCCATCAGCGCCACGACGAGATTCGTCAGGCGCTCCTCCGCGGGGATACGGGCGGCCATCACTGCGTCGGCGCCGCCACTGCGCCCAGGATGTCGACGACGATCGCGGTGGCGGGAGCGCTCTCGGTTGCGGGGAACACGACGAGGAGCTGCGAACCGACGGTGGCGCCCACCATCTGCTCGGCGGCGACGCTCACGCTCGCGTCCTTGCCCCACGAGGACGTGGTCACGGTCTTCTCATCCCAGTCGACGCCCATGACATTGGAGACGACGATGTCGCCCTCCTCGACCTTCGGACCATCGCCCTTGATCAGCGTCTGCGTGACGATCTCGGTCGGCGCCGGAACGTCGGGGACGATGATGCCGGGTGTGCCGTCGGGAGCCCGCACGACGCTGGGAAGGCCGCGCGCGTCGTTGAACTGCAACGCACCGGACGCCTTCGACGGCATGACATCGAGCACATCGATGACCGCGACGATGTTCTCCCCCTCGTCGAGTCCAAACGCCTGGACGTTCTGGGCCCCGAAGTCCTCCGGAGTCAGGACGGCGAGGACACGGCTGCCACCGGTGGCGCACTCCAGCACGTCTGCAAGACCCGCGGAACGCTGAGCCCAGTAATCGATGCTGTGCACGCGGCTCGGGTCGCCGTTGAACTCGGACTTGTACAGAGCCTTGCCGCTGTCTCCGCCGAAGAAGGCGATATCCAGCACCACGGGCTGGAAGTCCGATCCGAGTGCAAGACCGTCCCCGACGGTGACGTCGGCGAACGAGGTCTCCACCGTCTTGACCGGGCCGAAGACGTCGACGTCGGGAACCGAGCCGAGGTCGCCGCTCACGTCGGCGATGTTCAAGACCTTGTCGTCGGTGCCACGATCACAGGCGGCACCGCTGTCGGGCGACGCGACGGTGCAGCCGGTCAGGGCGAGGACGGCAAGGCTGAGGGAGGCCAGAACGGCGGACGTTTTACGCACGCGTTCCAGTCTATTCCGTCGGGTGCGAGGAATCGCGCGAAGCGGCCGCCAGTCGTGCCCCCTCTGCCGCCTTCTCCGCCTCCCGCGCGCGCTTGCGCAGATTCTTGTCGCTGATCTCGCGGTCGCCGACGGCTCCCGGCGTCCAGGCCTCCACGTCCTCGTCGCCGTAGCTGCTCTTGGACGCACGGCGCTTGACCGAAGGAGCGATCGCTCCCGGGGCGAGTCGGCGCGCGGTGAGGAGGAAGCCGGTGTGGGCGACCATCCGGTGGTCGGGGCGCACCGCGAGTCCCTCGACGTGCCATCCGCGGACCATCGTCTCCGACGCGTCCGGGTCGGTGAAGAGCCCGGTGCCCCTGATGTACTCCGCGACTCGTGAGAGCTGCGTCGCCGTCGCCACGTAGCAGAGGACCACTCCACCCGGGGTGAGCGCGTCGGCGACGGCGTCCATGCACTCCCACGGCGCGAGCATGTCGAGCACGACGCGGTCGACGGATGCCGCCGGCACCTCGGTCGGCAGGGCTTCGACGAGGTCTCCCACGACGACACGCCAGGCGTCCGGGTTCTCACCGAAGAAGGTCTCGACGTTCGCGCGCGCGACATCGGCGAAGTCCTCGCGACGCTCGAACGAGATCAGTTTCCCTGCCGGACCCACTGCGCGCAGCAGTGACAGCGACAGCGCACCGGAACCGACACCTGCTTCGACCACGGTCGCCCCAGGGAAGATGTCCGCTTGCATGACGATCTGGGCGGCGTCCTTCGGATACACGATCGCCGCGCCGCGCGGCATCGACATCGCGAAGTCACGCAGCAGAGGCCGGAGCGCCAGATAGTCGTGCCCGGAGCTGTTCGCCACGACGGAACCGTCCGGAAGCCCGATCAGGTCACGGTGGCGCAGAACACCCTGATGCGTGTGGAGCTCTCCGTCCTCGCGGAGCGTCACGGTGTGCAGGCGTCCCTTGGGTCCCGTGAGCTGGACACGATCGCCCGCGCGGAACGGGCCGCTCGGCCGCGGCGCGGCGGTATCGGTCATCGGATCGCTCCCGTCGCGGCGCTGTGGCTGTCGAACAGGTCGGTGAGATCGTCGGCGCCACGTCCGGCGAGTGTCGCCCACAGATCGTGCGCACCGAGTCCGTCCAGCGGCACGATGTGCGGCACCGCCAGCGTCACTGCGCCCGAGGCAAGCCCCGCTCGCACCCCGGTGGGCGAGTCTTCGATGACGATGGCCTCGGCGATGTCGACGTCCAGGAGTGCCGCCCCCTGCAGATACGGCTCCGGATGCGGTTTCGGGTTCTCCACGTCATCACCGGCGACGACGATGTCGAACGCCTCGAAGTCGATCAGTTCCACGACGTCCAGTGCCATCCGGCGCAGTGACATGGTCACCAGACCGGTGGGGATTCCCGCGTCCCGGAGATCACGGAGCAGCTCGCGCGCGCCAGGCCGGAACGGGACACCCTGGGTGCGAAGCGACTGCTGCACGACGTCGGTCAGGTGCGAGACGATCGCCTCGGCTTGCATCGCCACACCCGCGTTCTGCAGGATCACGGCGCTGTCGATCAGACCGCTGCCGACGAGTCGCAATGCGTCTTCGTGGCTCCATGATCCGCCGAAGGACTCGACCAGCGCCGTCTCGGCGGCCATCCAATACGGTTCGGTGTCGACGAGTGTTCCGTCCATGTCCCACAGGACTGCGCTGGGCTTTCTGCTCACCGAACCCATGCTAGCCGGGCTGCCACCCGCATCCCGCCGTCGCGGACTAGCCTGGAAGGATCACATCTGCGAACTCGAAGGGAGCCCTCGATGGATGTTCTCGGTCCGCGCATCGTCATCGCCGCCTTCGACGGCTGGAACGATGCGGGTGAAGCCGCCAGCGCTGCGATAGAGGCACTGCGCACATCGACGGAGTACGACCTCGTGCACTCGGTCGACCCCGAGCTCTACTTCGACTACCAGTACACGCGACCGTCGACTCGCATGGATGCCGAGGGCCGCCGCCAGCTCACCTGGCCGGAAGCCGGGCTCTGGCGCCCACGGAACCCCGCGCCCGGCCCGGAATTCTGGCTGCTCACGGGAGCCGAACCGGCACGTACCTGGCAGGCGTTCGCCTCGGAGTTCATCGACGTCGCTCTGCGCGACGACATCACGGGATTCGTCACCCTCGGTGCGATGCTCTCGGATGTTCCGCATACCCGGCCGATCTCGATCTTCGCGTCCAGCCAGAACGAGCAGGTCCGTGAGGCGCATGGACTCGAACGCTCGCTCTATGAGGGACCGGTCGGGATCCTCACCGTGTTCGAGCACTTCGCCGAGAACGCGGGAATCCCCACGGCCAGCCTCTGGGCCAGCGTTCCCCACTACGTTGCCTCGGCGACGCCTTCACCGAAAGTGACGCTCGCTCTCCTGGATCGGCTGGAGGAGCTCACGGGCGTCGACGTCGACCGCCAGGCGCTCCGCACCGAGGCCGCCGCCTGGGAAGCCTCGATCGATGCGGCAGCGGCCGATGACGAGGACATGGCCGAGTACATCCGCCAGCTCGAGCGCACCCGAGACACCTGGGACTCCCCCGAAGCCTCCGGTGACGCGATCGCGCAGGCTTTCGAGCGCTACCTCCGTCGCCGCGACGACGGACCGGGCGACCGCAAGCGCTGACGCCGGATCAGGCCGCGATCACACCGGTCCCGAGCAGCACGAGCAATACCGTGCCCAGCAGGATCCGGTAGATCACGAACGGCAGGAAGCTGCGCTTCGAGATCCAGCTCATGAAGAACGCGATCACCCCGAGCGCGACCACGAAGGCGATGCCGGTGGCTGCGAGAGTGTCCCCGAACGAGAAGAACGACGGCTCGTCCCAGCTCTTGAAGACCTGGTAGAAGCCGCTGCCGAAGACTGCGGGAATCGCCAGGAGGAACGCATAGCGAGCGGCAGCAGCGCGCTCGTAGCCCAGGAACAGCCCCATGGTGATGGTGCCACCCGAGCGGGAGACCCCGGGGATCAGCGCCAATGCCTGAGCGAATCCGAAGGCGACGCCGTGGGGGTAGGTCAGATCGTTGAGCTTGCGACGCTTCGCACCGACGTGGTCGGCGACGCCGAGCAGGATTCCGAAAACGATGAGCATGATCGCGACGATCCACATCGACCGCAGGACGGTTTCGATCTGGTCCTGGAAGAGCAGACCCAGGACGACGATCGGGATGCTGCCGATGATGATCATCCACCCCATGCGGGCATCCGGATCGTTGCGCGGGGCCTTGCCGACGAGGGATCGGAACCACTGCGTGATGATGCGGACGATATCGCGCCAGAAGAACACGACGACAGCCGCCTCGGTGCCGATCTGGGTGATGGCGGTGAAGGCCGCGCCCGGGTCCTCCCCTGACGGAAGGAAGGTTCCGAGGATACGGAGGTGGGCGCTGGAGGAGATCGGGAGGAACTCGGTGAGTCCCTGGACGATGCCCAGGATCAGTGCTTCGAACAGGTGCATGGAGGGGCTTTCGGTGTTATCGCGGCACGGAGCGGCCGGCGCTCAGTACGTGCGCAGCAGATCGGCCAGCACACGCTGGCCGAAGACAAGCGATTCTACGGGCACTCGTTCATCGACTCCGTGGAACATCCCTGTGAAGTCGAGATCGGCGGGGAGCTTCAGCGGTGCGAATCCGTACCCCGTGATCCCGAGGTAGGCCAGCGCCTTGTTGTCGGTGCCCGCACCGAGGAGGTACGGGATCACCGGGATGCCCGGGTCGTGACGCCCGATGCTCGCGACCATCGCCTCGACCAGTTCGCCTTCGAACGGGGTCTCCATGCCGATGTCTCGCACGACCGTCTCGATCTCGATGTCGTCCCCCACGATGCTCTGAAGCTCGGCGAGCACGTCGTCCTCGGTCCCGGGGATCACGCGGACATCGATGAGCGCCTCCGCGCGCTCGGGAATCACGTTGTGCTTGTACCCCGCGCTGAGGACCGTGGGGTTCGTGGTGGTCCGGAACGAGGAACGCAGGAACGCCTCGGCAGGCCCGGCGGCCCCCGCGAGCGCATCGGGATCATCCACGCTGCGTCCGCTCAGCGCGCTGAGCCCCTCGAGCAGCGCCGTCGTGGTCGGCGTCAGGCGGATCGGCCACCGGGTGCGACCGATCGCCGCCACCGCCTCGGCGAGCTTCGTGACCGCGTTGTCGTCGTGCAGGCGACTCCCGTGTCCCGCGCGCCCCTTCGCGACCAGACGGATCCAGATCAGGGCCTTCTCGCCGACTTGCAGCAGGTACGCCCGACGGTCGTCCACCGTGATCGAGTAGCCACCGACTTCGCTGATCGCCGCCGTCGCCCCGGCGAACCACTCGGGTCGGTTCTGCACGACGAGCGTCGACCCTTCGACACCGCCGTTCTCCTCGTCAGCGAAGAAGGCCAGCACCAGATCGCGCTCCGGGCGCTCTCCGGCGCGGAGGATGTCGGCGACTGCGGTGAGGATCATCGCGTTCATGTTCTTCATGTCGACGGCGCCGCGCCCCCACAGCATGCCGTCCTGCACGATGCCGGCGAAGGGGTCGACACTCCAGTCCTCGGCCATGGCCGGCACGACGTCGAGGTGCCCATGAACGACCAGTGCAGGCTTGTCGCGGTCGCGCCCGGGCACCCGCGCCATCACGTTGGTGCGCCGCGCAACGGGTTCGTAGTACTCGACCTCGAGCCCCAACGCTTCCAGGTAGGACCCGACGTACTCCGCGGCCTCGCGTTCGCCCTTCGCGTTCCCTCCGCCGAAGTTGGATGTGTCGAAGCGGATCAGGTCGCTCGCGACGCGCGCGACCTCCGGAAGAGACGGATCGGTCATGGCTCCAGGCTATCGAAACCACGCGCCACGCCCGGGCGTATGGTTCGGTTCGAGTGCCCGCTGAGGACGTGGTAATGTCATTCTTCGGTCGGCAACGATCATCCAACACCTGCGCGGGTGGCGGAATGGTAGACGCGCTACGTTGAGGTCGTAGTGCCCGTAAGGGCGTGGGGGTTCAAGTCCCCCTCCGCGCACAGAGAGCCCCGGAGCATGACTGGTTCGCCAGTAATGCTCCGGGGCTTCTTCGTTCCCGTTGCGGTTCGATCGTGGTCGCTACCTGGTCGACGATCCGATCGCGGGATACTCCATCGGAGACCGCACCCCGGGCATCATCCATGACGAGGACGGCGCTCTGACGATCACGATCTCCTCGCCCGGATCGGTCAGACTGCCCCGACGCCGAAGAGCACGCCGAGCACATACGTGATCGCTGCCGCTCCGAAGCCGATCGCGAGCTGACGGAGTGCGCGCCGCAAGGGCGGTCCGCCCGAGAGCACCCCGACCATGGCGCCGGTGCTCAGCAGCGCGATGCCGACCAGCACCAGTGCGACGACGATCGCGTTGGTCCCTTCCAGCCCGAAGATCCACGGCAGCACGGGGATGATCGCGCCGGAGGCGAACAGCAGGAAGCTCGAGACCGCCGCAGTCCAATCGCTGCCGACGATCTCATGGTCGTCCGCGCGCTGGGCGTTGATCGGACCGGTCGCGGCTCCACGGACCCCGGCCTGCGCGGCGGTGACGATACGCCGAGCGCGAGCCAGCGACTCCTCCTGTTCCATGCCGCGCGCGCGATAGACGAGCGCCAGTTCGTTCTCGTCGATGTCGAGGTCTCCCGCGGACGCCGTGGCATCGTCGTTGGCGGCGGTGGCGGCGAGCAACTCGCGCTGCGACCGCACGGACACGAACTCTCCCGCGCCCATCGACAGGGCGCCGGCGAGGAGGCCGGCGATGCCGCTGAACAGGACGAATCCCGAGCTGACCCCGGTCGCACCGATGCCGAGCACGAGAGCGAGATTGCTCACGAGGCCGTCGTTGGCACCGAAGACGGCAGCGCGGAACGAGCCGGAGAGGCGCCGCCGGCCTCGAGCCGCGAGCCCACGGACGACCTCATAGTGGACCTTCTCGTCGGCGCGCATCGCCGGCGTCGCATACTGCTCGGAGTCATACGGCGAACGCGCTTCGGCGTTCTGCGCAAGGGCCAGCACGAAGATCGATCCGAACCGACCGGCCATCCAGCCGAGCATCCTCGACCTGACGCCCGCCCGAGGGAGCTTTTCGGGCTCGGCTCCGAGCAGGTCGAGCCAGTGCTGCTCGTGGCGACGTTCCGCGTCAGCGAGGCTGAGCAGGATCTCCCGCTCCTCTCCCGTGCGTCGGGCTGCGAGCTTCTGATAGACGGAGCCCTCAGCGCGCTCCTCGACGAGATAGCGGGCCCAGCGCCGACGGTCGGCGGGGGTCGGGGTGTCGGCAGCGGGCGCTGTCATGGATCCTCCAGAACGGGCAGTGCCCGGGGCGCGGGCAACCGTTCCACGCTATCCGGACCGCCCCGCCGACACCTCGCTCAGACGCGGATTGACAGCATTTCGGGGATCCGAATCGGCCGGCACGAGGTCGCGTCCGACACGCACCGATCGCTCAGCTCAGGAGCGCACGCGCTTGCGCAGGACCTCGATGCGCGACTGCAGCTGCGTCACCGTGGCTTGCGCGACCGCGGGGCCTCCACAGATCCGCCGGAGTTCGGCATGCACCGCGCCGTGCGGTTCGCCCTTCTGCCGGGCGTACAGGCCGACGAGGCTGTTCAACAGCTGTCGCTGCTCCTTCAGGGTGCGGTGAAGCGGCGGGGGCAGCGTCGTCGTCTCGGCAGGGCCCGCGGAGGCCTCCCGAGCCTCCCGCAACCGGGATTGCCGCGATTGTCGCTGCATGAGCAGCTCATGCACGTGCTCGGGTTCGAGGAGCCCGGGGAATCCGATGAACTCCTCTTCCTCCGGCGTGCCCGGCTCGGCCAGCTGACCGAACTCCTGGCCCTCGAACACAACCCGATCGAAGTGGGCGACCGAGGAGAGCGCCTGATAGCTGAACTCCTGCGTCAGCGCGTCAGAGGTCTCCTCTTCCCGGTTCGCGCTCTCGAGCAACGAATCATCGAGACCGTCTTCTTCTTTCGACTGACGGTCGAGCGCGTGATCGCGCTGTTTGTCCATCTCGTTCGCCAGGCCCATGAGCACAGGCACCTGCGGCAAGAACACGCTGGCGGCCTCACCGCGACGCCGGGCTCGCACGAACCGACCGATGGCCTGCGCGAAGAACAGAGGCGTCGAGGAGGAGGTGGCATACACGCCGACAGCGAGCCGCGGCACATCGACGCCTTCCGAGACCATGCGCACGGCGACCATCCACCGGTCCGTGCTCGCGCTGAACTTCTCGATGCGTTCGGAGGCCGTGGCGTCGTCGGAGAGCACGATCGTCGGCTGCTGACGTGTGATGCTGTGGAGGATCTTCGCGTAGGCGCGCGCGACCGTCTGATCCGTGGCGAGGACGAGCCCGCCGGCATCGGGAACGTGGTGGCGGATCTCGGTGAGGCGTCGGTCCGCCGCGGACAGCACCGCGGGCATCCAGTCGCCTTCGGGATCGAGTGCCGTGCGCCAGGCCTGCGACGTCACATCCTTCGTGTTGTCCTGACCGAGATGCGTCTCGAGCTCGTCGCCCGTGGTCGTGCGCCAGCGCATCTTTCCGGCATACATGTGGAACAGCACCGGCCGCACGACGCCGTCCGCCAACGCCCGCCCGTAGCCGTAGTTGTAGTCGGTGCGTGACACGCGCGCACCGGACTCGTCGGGGTGGTACTCGACGAACGGGATCGGTGCCGTATCGCTTCGGAACGGGGTCCCCGACAACAGCAGACGCCGCTTCGCGGGGCCGTACGCATCGCGGATGGCGTCTCCCCAGCTCAACGCATCCCCGCCGTGATGCACTTCGTCGAGGATCACGAGGGTCTTCGCGTCTTCCGTCAGATGCCGATGCACGGAGGACTTCGCCGCGACCTGTGCGTAGGTCACGACGGCACCGTGATAGTGCCGCGCCGGTGCCCAGTCGCTGTTGCGGAACCGAGGATCGAGGCGGATGTGCACCCGCGACGCGGCATCCGCCCACTGCGTCTTGAGGTGCTCGGTCGGCGCGACGACGATGATCCGATTGACCTCGCCCATGCGCATCAGCTCGACCGCGAGAGTCAAGGCGAAGGTGGTCTTGCCGGCACCGGGTGTGGCCGCGACGAGGAAGTCCCGTTGGTCGTCGCGGAAGTACTGGTCCAGCGCTTCCTGCTGCCAGGCACGCAGCTTGCTCGCGGTTCCCCATGGGGCACGCTGAGGAAAGGACGGAGAGAGCATCGACTCCACGATAATCGTTGCCGACGACACTGCGTCACCCGCCGCACTCCCCCGCGCGCGCCCCGCCCATCGGTCGGTCCCTCGGGGTAGGATCTGTCACTGCGCTGCGGCCACCGCCGCTCCGCGGAACGTTCGCGAAGGAGAGCTGGATGACCGACCAGGATTCGACTCGGACCCCCTATGTACCCAACGAGACGGCGCATCCGTGGCGCCGGTTCGTGGCACTCGGCGACTCGTTCACCGAGGGGATCGGCGACCCCGATCCGGCACATCCGGGAAGCCACCGCGGCTGGGCTGACCGCGTCGCCGAAGTCCTCGCCGCGCAGGTCGACGACTTCGCTTATGCGAACCTCGCGGTGCGCGGCAAGCTGATCGCGCAGATCGTCGCCGACCAGATCGAGCCCGCGGTGGCGCTGCGCCCGGACCTCGTGTCCATCTGCGCCGGCGGCAACGACGTGATCCGCCCGGGCACCGATCCGGACGCGATCGCCAGCCAACTCGACGACGCCGTCGCCCGCCTCGCTTCGACGGGGGCGGCAGTGCTGCTCTTCACCGGTATCGACACCGGCTTCACGCCGGTGTTCCGCGCCTTCCGAGGGAAGGTCGCGATCTACAACGAGAACGTCCGTGCGATCGCCGAGCGCCACGACTGCATCGTCGCCGACCAGTGGGCGCTCAAGGTCGTGCAGGACATGCGCTTCTTCGACGACGACCGCCTCCACTACAACGCACTCGGCCACCACGAAGTCGCCCGGATGGTGCTGCGCGCCCTCAACGTCCCGAACGATCTCGAGTCCATGCAGCCCGAGCCCTTCCCACTGCGGACCTGGCGGGAGGCGCGGTCGGAAGACCTCGGATGGGCGCGGGAGCATCTGGTCCCGTGGGTGCTCCGTCGGCTGCGGCACCAGTCATCCGGCGACAACATCGCCGCCAAGCGGCCCGAGCCCTCGCCGGTCGTGCTGCCCGAAAGGGACTGAGCTTCAGCGCTGCATCGCCCAGAGCGCGACCGCGGCCGCCGATGCCACGTTCAGCGAGTCCACTCCCCCACTCATCGGGATCGTGACGATATGATCGGCCGCGTCGAGCGCCGTCCGGGAGAGACCGTCCCCCTCGGAGCCCATCACGAGTGCGACGCGCTCCGGCCGTGCTGCTGCGTACGCATCGAGCGACACGGCATCATCGCGCAAGGCGAGCGCGGCGATGTCGAACCCGGCGGCGTGGAGGTCCTCGACCGCGGAGCCCCAGTCGACGATGCGTGTCCACGGCACCTGGAACACCGTTCCCATGCTGACTCGGACGCTCCGCCGGTACAACGGATCCGCGCCACCCGGCGACACCAGGACGGCATCGGCGCCCAGTCCGGCCGCCGCCCGGAAGGCCGCCCCCACGTTCGTGTGATCGCCGATGTTCTCCAGGATGAGGACGAGCGTCGCCCCTTCCAGCACGGTGCGAACGGACGGCAGCTCCGGGCGGTGCATCGACGCGATCGTCCCGCGATGCACGGCGAAGCCGGTGACGGCCTCGGCGACCTCGTCGGGGACGACGTACACCGGCACGTCGAAGTCACCGACGATCGCACGGATGTCCTCCACCCGGCGCTCCTGCACCAGGACGGAGCGCGGAAGGTGTCCGGCGGCGATCGCCCGGGCGATGACCTTCGTCGATTCCGCGATGTACAGCCCGCCCGCCGGTTCGTTCATTGCTCTGAGAGCCGTGTCCGTGAGCCCGCGGTAGTCGTCGAGGCGTGGATCGTGGACGTCGGTCACCGGGAACAGTTGCACGACTCCCACTCTGCCACCGCCGCGCTCGACGCGCGCACGGGGCGTCTCGCGCGATCCCCCGTCGACGCCACACCGTAGACTCGCTCGAGGAGGTCCCCGTGAGCGTGTCGAACACCGCCGAGCTGTCGGCCACCGTCGCCTACGCCGCAGAGCTGCTGCACGGCAAGCGCATCGCCCTCTTGACCGGAGCAGGCATCTCCACCGACTCGGGCATCCCCGCCTACCGCGGCGAGGGAGCCCGAACGCGCAGCGACCCGATGACGATCCAGACCTATCTCGGCGACGAAGCGGCGCGGCGACGCTACTGGGTGGGCGGGCATCTGGGCTGGCGTGCCTTCGCCAGTGCCGCCCCCAACCCCGGGCACACAGCTCTTGCTCGACTCGAAGCCGCCGGCAAAGTGTCCGGGATCATCACCCAGAACGTCGACGGACTGCATCTGCGTGCCGGAAGCTCCCACGTGATCGAGGTGCACGGCACGATGCGCCGGGTGCTCTGCCTGCACTGCGGCCAGGTCTTCGATCGCCGCGACATCGCCGTGCAGATCGAGGAACTCAATCCCTGGATCACCGTCCCCGAGAACATCGCTCTCGCGCCCGACGGCGACGTCCTCCCCGAGAGCACGGACGGCTTCATCGTCCCGGTGTGCACGGTGTGCGACGGGATGCTGAAGCCGGATGTGGTCTTCTTCGGCGAGTACGTGCCGCAGGACCGCTTCCGCGCCGCCGAGTCGCTGCTCCGCTCCAGCTCCGCCCTGATCGTCGCCGGCTCGTCGCTGGTGGTCAACTCAGGGGTGCGCCTCGTCGAGCGCGCCCGCCGCCGCAGCATCCCCCTCATCATCGTCAACCGGGAGCCGACGCGTGCGGACACCTGGGCCGATCTCACCATCGCCGCAGGTACCAGCGACGTGCTCCCCGCACTCCAGGAGCTCCTCACGTGACCTACCTCACGCTCGTCCGCCATGGCCAGACCGACTGGAACCTCGCACGGCGCATCCAGGGATCGACCGACATCCCGCTGAACGAGACCGGTCGGGAAGACGCGCGTTGGGCTGCGGAGAAGCTCGCGGGGACGACCCACCACGCCGTGTACTCGAGTCCGCTGCTTCGGGCCAGGGAGACGGCGGAGATCATCGCGGACAGGCTCGGACTGGAGCTCGCCGCCGTCGTCCCGGACATCCGTGAGCGTGAATTCGGCGATGGCGAAGGGCTGCTCGTCGAGGACTACATCCGCACCTACGGAGACTGGCACGCCGAGGTGCCGGGTGCGGAGACGCTGCACGAGGTGGGTGTGCGCGCCATCGCCGCGCTCCACGCGATCGACCGCGAAGCGCGCCGCCGTTCAGCTCCGCAGGCGGAGTCCGTTCTGGTCGTCGCGCACGGCGGCGTGATCCGCGCGGTGATCGACCACGTCTCCGGCGGCACGCTCCCCCGTGAGGGCGATGTCCTGCGCAACGGCTCCGTGCACCGCTTCGTCGCGGCTCCCGGATACCTGCGCCTGCTGGAGGAGTCACCGGTCCTCTGAGTTGATCCGCGCGCGCTGTCAGCGTGCGCGGGAGACGACGGAGCGCGCGTGGCGAAGCACGGGTTCGTCGATCATGCGTCCTTCGAATCGGAACACACCGCGTCCGCTCGCGGCGGCTGCGAGTACCGCACGCGCCCAGTCGATGCTCGTGTCATCGGGCCGGTAGGCGGCACGGATGAGCTCGACCTGACTCGGGTGGATGCAGGCGGTCGCGCGGAAACCGGAGGCGGCGGCATCCCGCGCCTCCCGCTGAAGGCCGTCCGAATCGTCGAGATCGATGTGCACGGCGTCGATGGCCGCCTTGCCGTGTGCGCCCGCCTCGAGGAGAACGCGCGCGCGAGCGTAGCGGGCGATGTCGCGATAGCCTCCGTCGGCGTTCCGTGACGAGGTCCCTCTGAGCGAAGCGACGAGGTCCTCGGCGCCCCACATCATCGCGGACACCGTCGGGTGCGCGGCGATGCGGTCCGCCGCGTGGACGCCACGGGCGGTCTCGCAGAGGGCGATCAGCGAGTAGCGCTCATCGAATGCCGCGAGGCTCTCCGCGCTCTCCGTCTTCGCGACCATCACGGTGCGGAAGTCGGTCTGCGCCAGCGCCGAGAGGTCGGCCGTGAAGGCATCGGTGTCCGGGGCGTTGACCCGCACGATCACGCGGTCAGGATCGATATCGGCGGCGATCACGTTCCGGCGCGCGGCATCTTTCGCATCCGGGAGCACGGCATCCTCGAGGTCGAGGATGACGGCATCGGCTCGCTCGGAGGCCTTCTGGAAGCGCTCAGGGCGATCGGCGGGGCAGAACAGCAATGCGGGCCCGAGGTCGAAATTCACGCCGTGGCTCCTTCCGGAAGGCAGTGCACGAGCACAGAGCGCACGGCGGTGGCGACGACCGTCCCGTCCTGGTTGCGTCCGGTGTGCGCGATCTTCACGATGCCCTGCCCCGGTCGGGATGAGGACAGCCGCTTCTCCACGATGACGCTCTCGGTATAGAGCGTGTCGCCGGCGAACAGCGGATGCGGGAATGCCACGTCACCGAAGCCGAGTTGTGCCACGAGGGTCCCCTGCGTCAACTGGGCGACCGAGGAGCCCACCATCGTCGAGAGGGTCCACATCGAGTTCATCAGCCGCGCGTGGAACGGATCCTGCGCATCGGCGAACGCCGCATCGAGATGGAGCGCCTGCGTGTTCATGGTCAGTGTCGTGAAGAGAACGTTGTCGGCCTCGGTCGCCGTACGCCCCGGACGGTGCAGGTAACGGGCGTCGATCTCGAACTCCTCGTAGTACAGCCCCCGCTGGAGGATGTCGTGCGTGGTCATACCGGCCACGCTACCCGGCGAGCCCGAGACCCCGCGCGATCACGAGGAGCTGTACTTCGGTGGTGCCCTCACCGATCTCGAGGATCTTCGAGTCGCGGTAGTGACGCGCCACGGGGAACTCGTTCATGAACCCGTTCCCTCCGAAGATCTGGGTCGCATCCCTGGCATTGTCCATGGCGGCTTCGCCGCCGACGAGCTTGGCGATCGCCGCCGCCTCGGCGAAGGGCTTGCCCGCATCCCGCAGCCTGGCGGCGTGGTGCCAGGCGAGTCGGGCGGTATGCACCCGCGCACGCATCCGTGCCAGTGTGAACTGCGCGTTCTGCCGAGTACTCAGCGCGGCGCCGAAGATGGTGCGGCTCTTGGCGTACTCGACAGCGGCCTCCAGACACCCCTCGGCTGCACCGGTCGACAGCGCAGCGATCGCGATGCGCCCTTCGTCGAGGATGCTGAGGAAGCTGCGGAAGCCCGTTCCCCGCTCACCCAGCAGGTTCGATGCGGGCACCCGGGCACCGTCGAAGGTCAGTGGATGCGTGTCGGACGCGTTCCAGCCCACCTTGTCGTACGGTGCCTCGACCGTGAACCCCGGCGTGCCGTTGGGGACGATGATCGTGGAGATCTCCTTGCGACCGTTCTCGTTCCCCGTGACGGCGGTGATGGTCACGAAGCGCGTGATGGGCGTGCCCGAATTGGTGATGAACTGCTTCGAGCCGTCGATGACCCATTCGTCACCGTCGAGTCGGGCCGTGGTCCTGGTGGCACCGGCATCGCTTCCCGCTTCCGGCTCGGTGAGACCGAAACCCGCCAACGCTCGTCCTGCGAGAAGATCCGGCAGCAGCTCGCGGCGCTGCTGCTCGGTGCCGAAGCGGAAGATCGGCATCGCGCCCAGGCTGACACCTGCTTCGAGCGTGATCGCGATCGACTGATCCACGCGACCAAGGGCCTCGATCGCGATGCCGAGCGCCATGTAGTCGCCGCCCTGGCCGCCGTACTCCTCCGGGAACGGCAGTCCGAACAATCCGAGATCGCCCATCTGCGCCACGACATCCATCGACAGCGTGTGCGTGCGGTCGGCCTCGTAGGCCTGCGGTGCGACGACGGTGTCGGCGAACTCCCGCACCATGGCGGCGAGCTCGCGCTCCTCCTCGGACAGATCTTCCATGTTCAGCTCTCCTCCGTCGTCACACGGGCGACCGGTTGGTCGCGCCGTACCTGGTCGCCGACCGCGACCAGCAGATGCGCCACCCCGTCGTGGGGTGCGAGCACAGGATGTTCCATCTTCATCGCCTCGATCGAGACGAGTGCATCACCGGCGGACACCGGATCCCCGTCCGCGACGTGCACCGCGACGACGCTGCCCGGCATCGGGGCGCGTCCTTCCGGTTCCGTCGCCGCAACCCCCGCGTCACGCGCGGACAGTCGTCGCAGCATCCGCTGCTTCCGGTCGAGGGGCCGGAGGCGCACGGTGCGGCCGCCCTCGGCGACCCACACGGCTCCATCGCCATCCACGGCGGCACGGATCGCTTCGCGCGACCCGGTGGGAGACGTCTCCGTGAGCGCGATCTCGTCGTCGGCGTCCGTGAGTGCGACGAACGGTGCGCCTGCCACCTCTGCGGCCCCCAAGCGCCACCCCGGAAGCTCACGCCACAGGGGGCTCGTCCGCACCGGCTCGGCGTGCCCGGAAACCGCCTCGTGCGCCGCGGCGAGCTGCGCCGACGAAGGCCTCTCCGCGTCGAACGGAAGCAGGGTGTCGATGAGACCCGTGTCGAGGTCGCCGGCGAGGACGCGCTCGTCCTGACAGAGGGCCCGGAGGAACGCGATGTTCGTCTCGACGCCCAACACGACCGTGCGTGCGAGCGCCTCGTCGAGACGAGCAAGTGCAGTGGCACGGTCATCTGCGAACGCGATCACCTTCGCGATCATCGGGTCGTAGTAACCCGTCACCGCGCTTCCGGTCTCGATCGCGGCGTCGACGCGGACACCGATAGGGGGCTCGAACAGCAGAACAGTCCCGGTCGAGGGGAGGAATCCGCGCTCCGGCGACTCCGCGTACACGCGGGCCTCCACGGCGTGACCACGCAGACGGGGCGCGATCGCGAGCGGAAGCCCATCCGCGGCACGGAGTTGGAGAGCGACGAGATCGAGCCCGGTGACCTCCTCGGTCACCGGGTGCTCCACCTGCAGGCGGGTGTTCATCTCGATGAAGAACACCTCATCGGGAGCATCGGCGTCGATGAGGAACTCGACGGTGCCCGCGCCGACGTACTCGACACTCTCAGCCGCGAGGACGGCCGCCGCGAGTAGCTGTTCCCGGGTATGTGCGGGGATGCCGGCGGACGGTGCCTCCTCGATGACCTTCTGGTGCCGTCGCTGCAGCGTGCATTCCCGTTCGCCGAGCGCGACGACCGCCCCGTGCGCATCTCCGAAGACCTGAACCTCGATGTGCCGTGGGCGCCTGATCAGGCGTTCGAGGATCAGAGCATCGTCCCCGAACGCCGCGGCCGCCACACGTCGTGCCGAGGCGAGGGCGCCGGGAAGCCCCGTCGCGTCGGTGACGACCTCCATGCCTTTGCCGCCTCCGCCGGCGCTGGGCTTGACCAGCAGCGGATACCCGACGCGCTCCGCCTCCTCGGCGATCTCGAGATCGGACAGGCCCTTGGCATCGAAGCCAGGGACCACGGGAACGCCGTAGCGCAGGACATGGTCACGAGCGCGCGCTTTGTCCCCCATGATCTGCAGAGCCTTCACCGACGGGCCGATGAAGACGATGCCGCTCTCCGCGCAGGCCTCCGCGAGTCCGACGCTCTCGGAGAGGAACCCGTAACCGGGATGGATGGCCTGGGCACCGGTGCTGCGGGCGGCGGCGATCACGGCATCGATGTCGAGGTACGACTCCGCCGCCGGTGCAGGTCCGATCCGCACGGCGACGTCCGCCTCGCGCACGTGCGGTGCCGAGGCATCGGCGTCGCTGTACACCGCGACGCTGCGGACGCCGAGGGCGCGGAGGGTGCGGATCACGCGCCTGGCGATCTCGCCGCGGTTGGCGACGAGGACCGTGTGGAAGGAGATCTCGGGTGACGACGACATGGCACTCACATCCGGAAGACGCCGAAGCGCGGTTCGGGCAGCGGACTACGGGCGACGACATCGAAGGCGAGGCCCAGGAGGTCGCGGGTCTGAGCGGGATCGACGATGCCGTCGTCCCACAGTCGAGCAGTCGCGTAGTACGGCTCTCCCTGATGCTCATACTGTTCGCGGATCGGCGACTCGAAGGCGGCGCGCTCGGCACTGCTCCAGCTCTCGCCGCGCGCGGAGAGCTGGTCTTCCTTGACGGTCGCGAGAACCGAAGCCGCTTGCGTCCCGCCCATCACGGAGATGCGGCTGGCCGGCCAGGTCCAGAGGAAGCGGGGTGAGTAGGCCCGTCCACACATCGAGTAGTTGCCCGCCCCGAAGGATCCGCCGATGATGACCGTGAGCTTCGGCACCCTCGTGCTCGCGACAGCCGTCACCATCTTCGCGCCGTCCTTGGCGATACCACCGGCCTCGGCATCGGAGCCGACCATGAATCCCGTGATGTTCTGCAGGAAGAGCAGAGGGATGCCGCGCTGATCGCACAGCTCGATGAAGTGCGCTCCCTTGAGCGCGGACTCGCTGAACAGCACCCCGTTGTTCGCGACGACACCGACGGGATGCCCGTGGAGTCGGGCGAAGCCGGTGATCAGAGTCGTGCCGTACTCGGGCTTGAACTCGAGGAAGGTATCGCCGTCGACCAGCCGCGCGATGACCTCGTGCACGTCGTAGGCGGCGTTGACGTCGACCGGAACGGCGTCGTAGAGACTGGACGGATCCGACGGCGGCCGGCTGGTGGCAACTTCCCACGCGGGTGCTGCGGGCGGGGGAAGCGTGGCGACGATGTCACGAAGGATCTCGAGTGCGTGCTCATCGTCTTCGGCGAGATGGTCGACCACGCCGCTGCGTCGTGCGTGCAACTCACCGCCGCCGAGCTCCTCCGCGGTCACGACCTCGCCGATCGCGGCCTTCACGAGCGGTGGGCCGCCGAGGAAGATAGTGCCCTGCCCTTTGACGATCACGGTCTCGTCACTCATCGCGGGCACGTAGGCGCCACCCGCCGTGCAGGAGCCGAGCACGGCGGCGAGCTGCGGGATACCTTCCGCGGACATGCGCGCCTGATTGAAGAAGATCCGGCCGAAATGCTCCCGGTCCGGGAACACCTCGTCCTGTTTCGGCAGGAATGCCCCTCCCGAGTCGACCAGGTAGAGGCACGGCAGACGGTTCTCGAGCGCGATCTCCTGGGCCCGCAGGTGCTTCTTGACGGTGAGGGGGAAGTAGGTGCCTCCCTTCACCGTCGCGTCATTGCAGACGACCATCACGTGACGGCCGTGGACGAGACCGATGCCGGCGATCACACCTGCTCCCGGGGCCTCTCCCCCGTACAGACCGTCGGCCGCGAGCGGGGCCACCTCCAGGAACGGGCTGCCTTCGTCGAGGACCCGTGCGACACGGTCGCGCGGGAGGAGCTTCCCCCGGGAGACATGGCGTTCTCGGGACGCCTCCGGTCCCCCGAGCGCGGCCGTCGCGAGGCGTTCTCGCAGCTCCCGCGCGAGTGACTCCTGAGTTGCGGGCATCGTGATGTCCTCCTCGACCCACGTCCGCGCAGGCGACAGCCCTGGCGCGGTGCATGCACTTTCGGTTAGTGTTCACTAACCCGTTGCTTCAGGTTAGCGAGGATTAACTGAGATGACAAGCCCGGTCACCGCCCGAGACCGCGCCAAGGCCGAACGGTCCGATGCGATCCTGCACGCCGCCGCACGACTCTTCGCCGCGCGCGGGTACAGCGGCGTGAGCCTGGAAGACATCGGCGCAGCCGTCGGTGTCTCCGGTCCCGCCGTCTACCGCCACTTCGCGGGGAAGCAAGCCCTGCTGGGCGCTGTGCTCGTCAAGGTCAGCGAGGACCTCATCCGAGGGGGACAGCGCGTCGCCGAGGAAGCTCCGACCGCCGACGAGCGGATGCGCGCGTTGATCCGATTCCACGTCGACTTCGCTCTGGGCAACGCCGAGGTCATCCAGGTGCAGGATCGTGACCTGGCTTATCTGAGCGACTCCGACCGCGCCGAGGTCCGCCGATTGCAGCGCTCCTACATCGAGCTCTGGATGTCGGCGCTGTCGCCGTTGCACGGGGCTGCCGAGGGCGGCGTCGACCAAGACGAACTGCGCCTTCGTGTCCAGGCGTGTTTCGGACTCATCAACTCCACCCCTCACAGCACGCGCGCCGCTGCCAGGCAGCGCTCCGCCACCGCGACCGTGCTGGTCGCGATGGCGGAGGCCGCTCTGCGCGCGACTACCTGAGGAGCATCGCTCTTCCCGGTTCCTCGAGGATGTCGGCGACGTCCTTGAGGAACCGCGCTCCTTCTGCGCCGTCCACCAAGCGGTGGTCGAAGGACAGACTGAGCGTCATGAGGTCACGAAGCGCGATCTCGCCGCGGTGCTCCCACGGCTGTCGCCGAACGGCGCCGATCGCCAGGATCCCGGACTGCCCCGGCGGGAGGATGGGCGTGCCTGCATCGACTCCGAAGACGCCGATGTTCGAGATCGAGAACGTGCCGCCCGCGAGCTCGGCGGGCGATGTCTTTCCCGCGCGCGCGACCTCGGCCAGCGACTTCACCGCATCCGCCAGGCCGAGCAGCGTGAGCTGTTCCGCGTCCCGGATCATCGGGACGATGAGGCCTCGATCCGTCGCGGCGGCGATCCCGAGGTCCACGTAGTTGTGCTGGACGATCTCGCCGGCAGCCTCATCCCACCGGGAGTTCAGTCCAGGGGTGCGCCCCAGGGCGAGGCAGACCGCCTTCGCCACGACGGTCAGCGGGCCGATGCGGTGCTCGGCGAGCGAACGGTCTTCGCGGAGGCGGGCGAGGAGTTCCATCGTCCCGGTCACGTCGACCGTGTGGAAGACGGTGACGTGCGGTGCCGTGAACGCGCTCTGCACCATCGCCGCAGCCGTGTGTCTGCGCACACCGCGGATCGGGATGCGCGTCTCGCGCTGTTCGTCGCCGAGCGCTGCGGCACTGGACGGCACGGTCGATCCGCTCACCGTGTCTTCCTCGCCCCCTGCGGCCACGGCTCCGACCCGCTCCGCATAGGCGTCGACGTCGGCGCGGGTGACGACGCGGTCGCCCACCTCGGCGGCGACGAGCACCAGATCGATCCCGAGACGTTTCGCATGGGCGCGCACCGGTGGTGTCGATCGCGGCCGCTCGATCGGGGCCTCGACGGCGGCGGACGAGGTGGCATCATGCGGCGCCGCCTCGAGGACCGCCGTGTCGACCGCCGTCGCGGTGACGCCGACTCGCCGGGCACGTCGCGCTGGACGTCCCGCAGACGTGGGTGCCGCTCCATAACCGACGAGGTTGGGCTGGGCCTTCTCCCCCGATGCGGCGGCCGGAGTCGGCCCGCTCTCGTCGCCTCCCACCTCGAAGTCGATCAGGGGTGCTCCGACGGCGACGGTCTCGCCGGCCTCGGCGTGGAGCGTCGCCACCGTTCCGGCATAGGGAGAGGGAAGTTCCACGATCGCTTTCGCCGTCTCGACCTCGGCGAGCGTCTGGTTGAGCGTGACCGTGTCGCCGGGCGAGACCAGCCAGGACACCACTTCGGCCTCGGTGAGCCCTTCCCCGAGATCGGGAAGGCGGAACTCGGCGTTCATGCGTCTGCTCCCGTCAAGCTGTTCGGCCGATCCAGCACTCGATCGACCGCGTCGAGCAGGCGATCGAGGTCGGGCAGGTGGTACATCTCGAGCTTCGCCGGCGGATACGGGATGTCGTGTCCGGTGACGCGCAGCGGCGCCGACTCGAGGTATTCGAAGCAGCGCTCGGTGATGCTGGCGATCACCTCGGCCGCGACGCCGGCCTCACGGGAGGCCTCGTGGGCGACGACGACTCGTCCGGTCTTCCGCACGGAGGCGGCGACCGAGTCGTAGTCGACCGGTGAGAGCGAGCGCAGGTCGATGACCTCCAGGGAGATGCCGTCGTCCTCTGCAGCCTCGGCGGCCTGGAGCGCGGTCGACACCATGGCTCCGTAGGTGATGAGCGTCGCGTCCGTGCCGGCGCGGACGACACGCGCCAATCCCATCGGAGGTGCGTCGGCGAGGGGTGCCTCGAGGTCGACCTCTCCCTTGTGGTGGTAGAGCCGCTTCGGCTCGAAGAAGATCACGGGATCATCCGAGGCGATCGCCTGCCGCAGGCTGCGGTACGCGTCCTCGGGATTCGAGACCGCGATCACGCGCAATCCGGCGGTGTGGACGAAGTACGCTTCCGGAGACTCGGAGTGATGCTCCGCCGCACCGATGCCTCCAGCCCACGGGATCCGGATGGTGATGGGCATCTTGACGCGGCCTTGCGTGCGGTAATGCAGCTTCGCGACCTGCGCGACGATCTGATCGAAGGCCGGATAGACGAAGCCGTCGAACTGGATCTCGACCACCGGTCGGTAGCCGCGGAACGCGAGCCCGACCGCTGTACCGACGATGCCGGACTCCGCCAGCGGGGTGTCGATCACACGCGCGGCGCCGAACTCGTCCAGGAGCCCATCGGTGATGCGGAACACCCCACCGAGCTTCCCGATGTCCTCGCCGAGGAGAACGACCTTGTCGTCGTCGCGCATCGCCTGGCGGAGCCCCGCCCCGAGGGCCTTCCCGAGCGTGAGTTCGGTCATGCTCAGACCTCGCCTTCGAACGAGGCGAGGTACGCCGCGTACTCGTCGCGCTGGCGCTCGAGCCCGGTGTGCGGATCGGCGTAGACCCCATCGAACACGGCCAGCGGCGGGCGCGTCACCATGTTCAGGCACGCCGCCCGCATCTCCGACGCGATGACGTCGGCGGCCGCCTGAGTCTCGGCGAGATCCTCGTCCGTCAGGTCTCCGGTGGCGCGCAGGTGTGCCTCCAGCCGCGCGATCGGATCGCGGCGGCGCCACGACTCGAGTTCGTCCTGGTCGCGGTAACGCGTCGGATCGTCGGCCGTCGTGTGCGGACCCATGCGGTACGTGACCGCCTCGATGTAGGCCGGCCCCTTGCCGGAGCGCGCGTGATCGAGCGCCCAGCGCATGGCCGCCATGCAGGCGAGGACATCGTTTCCGTCGACGCGGACGCTGGGGATGCCGAACCCCGGCGCCCGCCCGGCGATCGGATACTGGGACTGCACCGCGACCGGCTCCGAGATGGCCCAGTGGTTGTTCTGGCAGACGAAGACGACCGGTGCCTGGTAGGACGCGGCGAAGATCATCGCCTCGTTCACATCGCCCTGGCTGGTCGCGCCGTCTCCGAAGTACGTCACCGCGACTTCGTCGGCACCGTCGTGCTGAATGCCCAGAGCGTAACCGACCGCGTGAAGCGTCTGCGCGCCGATGATGATCTGCAACGGAGCAACGCCGAGTGCAGCGGGGTCGTAGGCTGCCCCCTCTTCACCGCGCCACATGCGCACGTAGTCGCCGGGCTCTGCGCCGCGCGCGTAGATGACGCCGGTCTCCCGGTAGCTGGGGAACACGAAGTCGTCCTTCGCGATCGCCCGGGCAGTGCCGATCTGCGTGGCCTCCTGGCCTTGGCAGGGAGCCCAGAGACCGAGCTGGCCCTGCCGCTGGAGCGCCACGCCTTCGGCATCGATCCGGCGGAGGATGACCATGTCGCGGAGCAGAGAGCGCAGCTGTTCGGCATCGACGTCCGAGACGAACGGGTCCAACCGAGGGTTCGCGACACGGTTTCCGTCCGGGGCCAGGATGCGCTCGGAGAGCTCCAGGTCCTGGGCGGTGTCTGCGATGGGGGTGATCTGCGGTGACATCATCGTCCTCCTCGTCCTCGGCGGCCCTCGTGAGGCTCCGCGCGGTGATGCCGGCGTCATCACCGGCATGGTCCGAGAGTACGTCCGCTGAACACCTCGCTCAAGCATTCGAACCCGGCTTGAGCATGTTGCTCAATTTGCGCGGGGGCGATGCTGCTAAGGTTTGGCACTATGCCCGGACTGGACCGTATCGATCTCGAACTCCTCGCTGCTCTCGCCGACGACCCGAGGACGACGATCGTGGCGTTGGCGGAGAATCTGGGGCTGTCACGCAACACGATCCAGGCGCGGATGGCCCGGTTGGAGCAGAGCGGGATCTTCCTCTCCTACGAGCGGTCCTTCTCCCCCGACGTCCTGGGCTTCCCGCTCCAGGCGTTCGTCAGCATCGGCGTGCGGCAAACGGAACTCCCCCGCATCATCAACGAACTGGCCCGGATCCCCGAGGTCGTCCAGGCGCACGGACTGAGCGGGTCGATCGATCTGCTCGCGCGGGTCGCATGCCGCGATGCACGCCATCTCTTCGACACCGACGCCCGCATCCTGTCGATCGAGGGGGTGGAACGCACCGAGACCTCGCTCGCGATGGGCGAGGTCATCCCGTTCCGCGTCGCGGGCCTCATCGGCCTCGCGCGACGGGAATCCTGAGGAAGCGACGCACCGCACCCGCCGCTTCGGCAGGCGTCTCATAGTGGATGAGATGGCCGACGTGAGCGATCTCGACCAATTCGACATCCGGGAAGGTCTTCGCCAGCTTCCGCTCGGCCTCGATCGGGGTGATGTCGTCGCGCTCCGCAGCCACGAGCAGGGTCGGGACATCGATCTCGGGCGCGAACTCCCGGACGTCGTGCGAGACGCTCGCGACGAAGGCGTCGCGCAGCACGTCGCGGTCTGAGAAGCGCGAGAAGTAGGTGTCGTGCTGGTCGTGGATGAACCGGCGCAGCGCGGGATCCTTCGTCTTGGCCATCGTGATGCTCATCACCCGGACGATGACGCGGTTGCGCAGCAGCGCGGTTCCGAGCCGCTCCGGAAGACGGGCACCGAGCGCGTAGTAGAGCACGGCAAGGCGCGTCATCAGACCTTTGGGGCCTTCCAGCGCCGGAGCACCGATCGGGTTCAGCAGGATCAGCCGGGGAGTGCGCAGACCTCGCGCGACGGCCGCTGCCGTCACGATCGAACCGAACGAGTGCCCGAGGATCACGGCACTCGGCGCCACCGTGGCCGCGAAGTCCGTGAGCCAACCGGCGTACTCGTCCAGGTCATGCCGCCGCCCTGGCAACGGTGCCGACTCGCCGAAACCGGGGAGGTCAGGGGCGATCACACGCACTTCGGGAAGGTAGGCCAACACCGGTTCGAGGCCGTGGTGCTCGCCGCGGAAGCCGTGCACGGCGATGACGGTGGTCTCGGCATCCTCGGGCCCGTACACCCAGTACGCGGTCGTCGCACCCCGCACCTCGACCTCGTGTCGCTGCACGGGGAGGCGACGCAGGCGGTCTGCATACGGGGAAGGCACGGTCATGATCCGAGTCTACGAGTCGACGTGCGTCGGCCCGACCCGGAAACGATCAGACACGGTGCTATACGCTCCTGGTGATGTGCTGCCGAGTGGGATCGCAGCGCGAGGAACAAGGAGCACGGCCATGCAGTTCACATCCACCGACATCGCACAGGTGGAGTCCACGTGGCACCAGTTCGTCCCCTCGTCGTCGCTGCAGAACGCCGACCCTCGCCACTTCCGCTTCGACTGGCATTCCGAAACCCTCGACAGCGTCGCTGTCGTGAACTACCGACTCGCCGCACAGATTCACTCCCTCGCCGAACCGCAGGACCAGTTGCTGGTGTGCCGTGTCGACGCACCCGACGCCAGAGTCTGGTCCGCTCGCCACTCGCTCGACCCGGGGCGACCGTGGATCTCGGACGGCACCCGCGTCGAGGCGAGATGGGATCGCGCTGCACGAGTCCGCGCGTTCGTCATCGATCGCGCCGCCGCGGAGACCCGCGCTGCACAGATCACGGGGGTCGACGGAAGAAAGCTGCGCACCACGGGATTCGCTCCCCCCTCCGCCGTCGCCGCGCAGCGCTGGGAGAGGGCTTTCTCCTATGTCGAGGGAGCCCTCGACGACGAGGCCGCAGAGCCGCTCCTGATCGCCGAGCTCGAACGACACGTCCTGATGATGACCCTCGCCACCTTTCCGACGACGTTCTCCGAGTGTCTCGATCGCCCTGCCCAGCGCGCCGCGGCACCGGCAGCCGTCCGGAGGGCGCTCGCGTACATCGACGAGAACGCGCATCGTGCGATCACCATCGACGATGTCGCCGCGGCGTCGTTCATCTCGACGAGGGGTCTGCAGTACGCATTCCGTCGGGCGCTCGACATCACGCCTGCAGAAGCGCTGCGTCGCGCACGCCTCGACGGCGCCCGGCGTGATCTCCACGCGGGCAACGGTCGCTCCGTCACGGAGATCTCCCGTCGCTGGGGCTTCAGCAACTCCTCGCGGTTCAGTGCCGCCTACCGTGAGGCGTACGGCAGCACACCGTCGCTCACGGGACCGTGACACGGGGCGAACAATCTTTTCGTATCCGACGGCGAGTCGATCTCCCGCCCCCGTCGCTTCGCCGCCGTGTGGTTAGAGTTCAAGTACCCGGAGCACCCTCCCGGCCTGTCGCGCACACCGTCGAGGAGTCCCCATGGTCCAGATCCGCTCTGACGTCGAAACCTCCGCCCGCTGATGGGCAGTCTCTACTACGGCGACGCCCAGACTCCGATCCAGATCGACGACCGCGCGCTCGCGCACCTGAAGGTCGTCATCGCGACCAAACTCCGCCGCAACGAGAGCTTCACCCTCTCGTGGCGACACCCGGAAGGGGATGCACCCGGACGCTCGACTCTGTGGCTGCACCCCTCGATCCCGCTCCGGTTCGTGTTCCAGGAGCCCGAGTCCCCGGAGCTGAGCCGGAAGTGGATCGAAGACCTCGCTCACTCCGCCAGCTCCAGTGGAGGGATCCTCCTCGTGGAGGAGCACCTCGAGAGCGTCGCTGCCGACTGACGGTTCCGGATGGCTCGACCATCCGGAACCGTCAGTCCTGCTCAGACCGCCTCGTCGCCACTCGAACTGACGGAGCGGCGAGTGGTCGGTTCCCCCGTCGCGGGGTCGACGAAGGTGCGTGAGACGGTCTCGGTCCGACGACGACGGGCGAGGAGGACGATTCCGATCAGGAATATGACGACTCCGGCGCCCATGAGGATGTATCCGACCATGTCGAGGTCGACCCATTGGATGTCGACGTTCACCGCGAAGACGAGGATTGCTCCGATCACGAAGAGCGCGATTCCGCTGCCGATGCTCATGGTTTCTCCCGTTCTGCGACGCGATGCCGCTCCGTCGAAGAATGGCGTGGCAGAGTCACGCGCGGGAGGGGCTTGACAGCGGCGGATCGGCCCGGGCGCGCCCGTGTTCGTCTCACGAACGCAGGTAGCTCGCCTCGGGAGCGAAGAGTAGGGCGGGCGGGACTTGAACCCGCGATCGTTGGGTTATGAGCCCACTGCCTTAACCAGCTTGGCCACCGCCCCGTACGCACCTCAGCCTATCGTTCTGCGAGGTCACGCAGCGGTCACACAGAGGTCGCTGCGGAGTGCGTCTGCGAGTGCCCCAGATAGACGTCGGCATTGCTGATCAGGCCCGCACGCTCCTCCTCGCTGAGCGTGCGGCGGACCTTCGCAGGCACACCGGCCACCAGTGAGCCCGCGGGGACCTCCGTCCCACCCAGGACGACCGCGCCGCCGGCGATCAAGCACCCCTCGCCGATCACCGCACCGCTGAGGATCACCGCCCCCATGCCGACGAGCGATCCATCGCCGATCGTGCAGCCGTGCACCACGGCATTGTGTCCGATCGACACCTTCGAACCGACGATGACCGGGTGTCCTCCGTCCACATGGACGGAGACGTTGTCCTGCACGTTCGACCCCGGGCCGATGACGATCTCCGCCGAATCGCCACGGAGCACGGCGTTGTACCAGACGCTGGATCCTGCAGCGAGCGAGACGTCTCCGATGATGCGCGCCCCCGCGGCGACGAATGCCGTGGAATCGACCGACGGCGCGCTGTTCGGCAGGGCGAGGAGGGAGGCTTCCACGGCGATGGTCATGAGGCGAGACTACCCTCAGATCCGCGGAATGACAGGGAAGTGAGCCGAGCCTCAGCTTGCTTGCGGAATGTCTGAGCCTGAGTAGCGTTGTCTTCATCAGGTAAGAGAACCGTTCCAGGAGGAGCACAGGATGAGCAAGGCACAGACCGTTTCCACCACCGCCATCGACCCGACCGTGGCTGCGGGGGCGGCCCAGTTCCTCTCCCCCGTCGTCCTCGGCCTGCAGGCCCTGACCGTCAACGGCAAGCAGGCCCACTGGCACGTCCGCGGCGCGAACTTCGTCGGCGTCCACGAGCTGCTGGACACCATCGTCGCCCACGCCGGCGACTTCGCCGACACCGCCGCCGAGCGGATCGTGGCCCTGGGTCTTCCGATCGACGCCCGTGTGAGCGCTGTCGCCGACAAGGCGGGAGCCACGTCGGTTCCGGCGGGCTTCACACAGTCCGACGAGCTGATCCGTGCGGTCATCTCCGACATCGATGCGATCCTCGTCGATGTCAAGGCCGCCGTCGAAGGCCTCGACGAGGTCGACCTCACGAGCCAGGACGTCGCGATCGAGATCCAGCGCGGCCTCGAGAAGGACCGCTGGTTCCTTCTCTCGCACATCGCCGCCTGACCCGTCATCCCGAAGGGCCGGTCCTCCGTCATCGGAGGGCCGGCCCTTCGGCGTTCGACTTCGGACTATCCGAAGTGGGTGACGTCTCCCGCCAGCAGGGTCGCGCTGATCGGCATCCGCCGCAGCGTGTCGCCGCTCGCCGCGAGCGGATCCGCACCGCACACGACGATGTCCGCCGGCTCGCCGGGGCGCAGCGCGGTCCGAACACTCGCATCGATGGCCTGCTCGACACCGAGCCGCTCCTCGGGGTGCCAGGGCGCGCGGTCATCGTCCGTGCGGGAGACGGCCGCGGAGATCGCATGCCAGGGATCGAGAGCCGCTACCGGGGCGTCCGAGCCGAACCGCAGCTCCGCCCCGGCCGCGCGCAGCGAGGCGAGCGGATATCCGATCGCCGTCTGCTCAGCCCAATGCCGCTCCACCAGATCCCGGTCATCGACGGCATGCTGCGGCTGGAGGCTGGCGATCACGCCGAGGCGCGCGAACCGCGCCAGGTCCGCGTGACGGACCAACTGCACGTGTTCGATGGAACCGACAGCCCCGGTCGTGGTGAAGGCATCCAGGGCGTTGGTGATGGCACGATCGCCGATGGCGTGCACGGCGACAGCCAATCCCGCCCCCGTCGCACGTGTCAGCAGGGAGACCAGCTCCTCGGCCGGCACGGTCAGCATCCCGAAGTTGTCGGGATCACCGGGATAGGGGTGCGAGCACGCAGCTGTGCGCGTACCCAGCGAGCCGTCGGTGATCATCTTCAACGATCCGACATGCACGAGCCCACGCCCGCGTTCGGGGACGTCGACATCCTCACGGACGTCACCGGTACGGAGGCCGGCCTCGATGGCCCGATCGAGGTCGAAGGGATAGACGGCGAACTCGACGCGATGGGAGGCGAATCCGTTCCGAACTCGGCGAGGCCACGCCTCCGCGCCCCACGCCATGTCGAAGTCGACGAGTCCGGTGACGCCCCGAGCGGCCGCCTGCCGTCCCGCACGCTCCATCGCCTGATCGCCGTGCTCGGCCTCAACGGCGTTGAGGCGTCGGGAGATCTCGAACGCCTCCGTCTCCCGGAGCATCCCATCAGCACTCCGGAAGCCCTCCCGGGCCAAGGCCACGCTGTTCAGCCACACGCTGTGAACGTCGGCATTGATGAGATAGGTCGGCACCGCGCCGGTCTCGGCATCGAGGACCTCCTGTGTCGGCCGATCGGGCCACAGGGCATCACGGAAGCCGGTCCCCACACGGCGGCCGTCCGCCAGCGGTTCGACATCGCGCATCGCCCGCGCGGCCTCGGCAGCCGACCGGGCGTGTCCGAGCGGTTCCCGCTCCGACGTCAACGCCCATTGAACGGTGTGGACGTGGTTGTCCCACAGACCCGGCAACGTCCACGCGCCTTCGACATCGATGACCGTTCCCCCCGCACACAAGGCTCCGGTCGGCGCGATGTCGACGATGCGCCCGTCGGCGATGTGGATGTCGACCGGTTCCTCATCGATCAGGAACTCGCGCCCCGGACCCGCGATCCGCGCGGCTCGGACGGTGCTGATCGCGGTTCCACGTTCGGTCACTGCGCTCCTCCGCGGCGTGCGTCCTGCGCGCGCCGCATCTCCGCGGCCAGAGCCGGGTTCGAGTAGGGCCCCTCCGCGTCGAGCGCGGCGATCACCGTCTCGATCGTCTCCGGAGGCTTGTTCTGGCTGAGCTTCCGCTTCGCGACGACGCGTGTCGGCACGAGCCGGAAGCCCACCGTTCCCGCGGCGAGACGTTCCACGAAAGCGGCGTCGTTCGGCCGCTCCCACATCAGCCTCGGGTCCGGCATGCGTGACTCGAATCGAGCGACCAGGCGATCGAGCACCCTGAGGTTCTCCTCGGCATCGAGGATCTCGGGAACGCCTGCGAGGTGGACGGCCGTGTAGTTCCACGTGGGAACCGCCGGCACATCGCCGTACCACCCCGGCGACACGTATCCGTGCGGCCCTTGGAAGACGACGAGCAGCTCACGCTCCCCCATGCCGTGGATGAGATCGTCCGGCCGTCCGACATGCCCGACGATCGTCAAGTCATCGCGCCCCTCGTCGAGGAGCACCGCATAGTGGGAAGCGACGAGTCCGCCCTCACCCGCGCTCATGATCGTGGCCCACGGATGGGCGTCGATCACACGGCGGATCTCGTCGACATCCGCCAGGGTGAAGCTGGGGTTCTGTCGCATGCCAATAGCCTAGAGCCGCGACATCGAGCCACTCGCCGCGTCAGCGTCGACGGCGTCCGACCACAGGGATCGCCTGCGTCTTCCACTCCTCCCACCCCGGAGTACCGGCCATGAAGGCATCGATCTGCGCGCGATCCGCGCGCAGCTTCGGATCGTTGTCGAGGTACTTCTTGGTCTCCCTCGCCACCAGGCCGGAGAGGAGCAGGAGACCGATCAGGTTGGGCAGCGCCATCAGGCCGTTCATCGCGTCCGAGAAGGCCCACACGACGCCGAGCTGCACGGTGCACCCGATGAACACGACGAGCGAGAAGATGATCCGGAAGGGCATGACGGCGCGTCGGCCGATGAGTCGCTCGACGTTGCGCTCCCCGTAGTAGGACCATCCCAGGATGGTCGACCCGGCGAACATCACCAGCCCCAGTGTCACGATGATGTGTCCCCAGTCCCCGGGGAGTCCGTGGGAGAACGCCGCCCCGGTCATGAGAGCGGGACTCAACTGCTCGCCCGTCTCAGGGTCGATCTCCTTCCACGTGCCGGTCGAGATGATGACCAGACCGGTGCACGTGACGACGATGATGGTGTCGATGAACGTCTGCGTCATCGACACGAGACCCTGCCGCACCGGGTGGCTGGTCTTCGCGGCCGCCGCGGCGATCGCCGCGGATCCCATTCCGGACTCGTTCGAGAAGATGCCGCGTGCGACACCGAACTGAACGGCGATGATGATCGCGGACCCCGCGAAACCGCCCACAGCGCTGGTGCCGGTGAACGCCTCGGAGAAGATCTGGGCGAACGCGGCAGGGATCGCCCCCACGTTCGCGATGAGGATGTAGAGGGCGCCGAGCACGTAGAAGATGATCATGATCGGCACCAGACCTGCCGTCACACGCCCGATGGACTTGATACCGCCCACCAGGACCACCAGGGCGAACGCGGTGAGGACGATGCCCGTCACCCAGGTCGGCACGTCGAAACTCGCCTGGAGGTTCTGCGCGATCGAGTTGCCCTGCGTCATGTTGCCGATGCCGAAGCAGGCGATCACCGCGAACACGGCGAAGGAGAGCGCCAGGACCTTGCCGAAGGGACCCCGGATGCCGCGCTCGAGGTAGTACTGGGGCCCACCGGACTTCTCCCCCGCGTCGTCGGTCTTGCGGAAGCGCACGCCGAGGAACGCCTCGGAGTACTTCGACGCCATGCCGAGCAGCCCGGTGATCCACATCCAGAAGAGAGCGCCAGGACCGCCGATGCCGATCGCCGTCGCGACGCCGACGATGTTCCCCGTGCCGACCGTGGCGGCGAGGGCCGTCGTGAGGGCCTGGAACTGGGAGATGTCACCATCGGCGCCGGGGTCGTTGCGCGTGAAGAGTCCGAGTCGCAGCGCCGAGCCGAGCCGAACGAACTGCAGGCCTCCCAATCGGATGGTGAGGTACAGACCCGTGCCCAGCAGCAACGGGATGAGGAAGAACGGTCCCCAGATGAATCCGCTCACGGTCTCGAGAACTGTCTGGAGGTTGGTGAGATCCATGTCGGCTCCTGTCGGTGTCGGCGTATTCGACGCTGTCACCATATTCACAGGAAGCGGACCGGAGCGGACCCCCACCCGCGTGTCCGGGGAACCGACCTCACGCCTGGCAGCGCGGGCACCAGTAGAGCTTGCGCGCGCCGATCTCCTCGAGAGCGATCTCGGTACCGCAGATCCGGCAGGGAAGCCCCGCCCGGTGGTACACCCAGTGCCGATCGTCACGGTTGGCCATGGCCGCCCGATAGTCCTCGCCGGTGAGACCGTCCATGGTCATCATCTGCCCGGTCTCGACGCCGATGGCGAGCAGACGCACCCAGTCGTGCCAGAGCGCCCGGACGATCTCCTCCGGAACGTCTCGCCCCGGCGTGTGCGGATTCAACCGCTGGCGATAGAGCATCTCGGCACGGTAGACGTTGCCGATACCGCTCACGACCGACTGGTCCATCAGCAGCAGCGCGATGACCGTCGACTTCTTCCGCACGGCACGAACGAAACGCTCCTCGTTCTCCACCGGATCGCCGACCAGCGGGTCGGGACCGAGCTTCGCGATCGTGGCGAGCATCTCCTCCGGCGACTGCAGCACGCAGGCGGTCGGTCCGCGCAGGTCCGCGGCGGTGATGTCCGTCATGAGGCGCAGACGCACCTGCCCGACGACCGGAGGCGGCCATTCCAGCCCCTCGTCCGCGAGCCCCTTGGTCTGCTCCGACATGCGCACGTGGACCCGCGTGCGACGAGGTGCTCCGATCGACGCCAGCGAGTTCTCCCCCGCGTCGTCCAGGATCGGTTCATCCAGGACGGTTCCCCGCTGATTCGTCTGCCCCATCCGACCGTTCGCCGACGCGATGGTCGGGTCGACGAGGATGTCGCCCGCGAAGTCCCAGGCCCCGTAGAGACCGAGGTGCACCCGTAGCCAGATGTCCCCCTCCGCCTCCAGGAACATCTGCTTCCCGACGGCCTGCACGCTCACCGCCGCCCGCCCGTCGAGGACCGCGGCTCCCTCGGCGAATCGTCCCTGCGGGCTCGATGCACTCAGCGTCTTGCCGACGAAATTCCGATCGAACTGCCGCGCGATCCGGTGGACGGAATGCCCCTCGGGCATGTCAGGCCCGGGGGTCCGGGAGAAGCGACCCGTCGCGCTCGAAGTCCGCGATCTGACCGATGCGACGGACATGGCGCTCGTCACCGGAGAACGGCGTCTCGATGAACCGGTCGATGAACGACGTGACCTCCTCGTAGGAGTGCTGCCGCGCACCGATCGAGATCACGTTGGCGTCGTTGTGCTCCCGGGCGAGCTCCGCGGTCGACAGATTCCACACGAGGGCCGCGCGGATACCACCGACCTTGTTCGCAGCGATCTGCTCCCCGTTCCCGGAGCCGCCGAACACCACGCCGAGCGCATCGACACCCGCACGCTGATCGGCGACGACCGCCTGCGCGGCGCGGATGCAGAATGCGGGGTAGTCGTCGACGGCGTCGTACTCGATCGGCCCGTGATCGACGACCTCATGGCCCGCAGCGCGCAGATGATCCTGGAGCTGGGTGGAGAAGTCGAGGCCCGCGTGGTCGGTGGCGATGTGGATGCGCATGGCTCCCATCCTAGAAGTGCCGGATCGCGATCGGGACGTCAGGGAACGAGGCCTGCGGCTGCCGGCTTGAAGCCCGCGCGCACGTTCTCGCAGCAGCCGGGACGGCACACGTCGAACGCCCCGGGAAGCGACGTCACGTGCGGTCGGTCCTCGTTGGGACGGCCCTGAAGACGCTCCTCGATCAGGTCGACGATGCCCGCGACGAAGGCAGGTGACACACCCGGGGTGGGTGTGCGGGTGAACGACAGGCCCGCTTCCTCCGCGGCTTCGGCCGCCTCGGTGTCGAGGTCCCAGAGGACCTCCATGTGATCGCTCATGAAGCCGACGGGGACCACCGCGACGGCTTTGCGCCCGCGGCTCGGCAGCTCGGCGATGACGTCGCACACATCGGGCTCGAGCCACGGCTGCGAGGCGGGCCCGGACCGCGACTGGTACACGAGCTCCCACGACACGTCCTCCGCACCGGGTACCGTCCGGCGGACACGGTCCATCACCCAGGCGGCCACGGCCAGGTGCTGCGCGGCGTAGGCGCCGCCCTCACCCCACTCGATGTCGCGGGCTCCGGAGCGTTCCGCATCGGCCGTCGGGATGCTGTGGGTCGAGAACAGGATCTGGATGTCGGTGGCCGCGACGCCCTCGGCGAGGAAACCCTCGACCGCATCGCGCACTCCGGCCTCGAAGGCCTCGACGAAGCCCGGGTGATCGTAGAACGGACGGATCTTGTCGATCGTGACTGTCTCTCCCAGACCCGTCTCCTCCAGCACGCGGGCGAAGTCCTCGCGGTACTGGCGGCAGCTGGAGAAGGAGCTGTAGGCGCTCGTCGCGAAGGCGAGCAGGGAGTTGTGTCCGTTGACGGAGGCTTCGCTCACGACCTCCTCGAGATACGGAGCCCAGTTCCGGTTGCCCCAGTAGACCGGGAGATCGATGCCGCGCTCGACGAGGGCCTTCTGGAGGGCCTCCTTGAGCACGCGGTTCTGCCCGTTGATCGGGCTCACTCCACCGAAGTGACGGTAGTGGTGCGCGACCTCTTCGAGCCGCTCGTCGGGGATTCCTCTTCCCCGGGTCACATTCCGCAGGAAGGGGATCACGTCCTCCTGCCCCTCGGGGCCCCCGAACCCCGCGAGGAGGATCGCGTCATAGGCCACGGGCGTGGTCACGTACGGTGCGCCATCGGCGGCACCGGGCGAGGCAAAGGGAACAGCATTCGGCTCGATCGCAGTCACGACTCCATCCTTTCACCTCCGCCGCGTAGGAGCGTCCACCTCGATGCGGGTGGACATTCGCCGCTCTGGCGTAGGCTGTCATGGTTGCCGTCGGCGCCAACTGCGCCAAGCCCCGGTGACATCCCCTCACCCCTGGGAGTACAGCTGTGCCTGGAGAGAACCTCACCCGTATCGAAGCGCAGGAGCGCCGCGACGTCATCGACACGCAGTCCTATGAAGTCGCCCTCGATCTGACAAAGGGCGCCGAGGTCTTCGGCTCTCGCAGTGTCGTGCGCTTCACCGCGACGCCCGAGAGCTTCACCTTCATCGATCTCATCGCCCGGGATGTGCGCGAGATCTCCCTCAACGGCGAGCAGCTCGACCCGAGCGAGGTCTTCGCCGACTCCCGCATCGCGCTCACGGGGCTCCAGGCGGAGAACGTCCTCGTGGTCGATGCCGATTGCCTCTACACGAACACCGGGGAGGGTCTGCACCGCTTCGTCGATCCCGTCGACGGCGAGGTCTACCTCTACTCGCAGTTCGAGGTCCCCGATTCACGTCGTGTGTTCGCCGTCTTCGAGCAGCCCGACCTCAAGGCGACCTTCCAGTTCACCGTCACCGCTCCGGCGGCGTGGAAGGTCATCTCCAACTCCCCCACGCCGGAAGCCATCGTGCACGACGACGACGTCACCGCGACCTGGGGCTTCGAGCCGACCCCTCGGATCTCGTCCTACATCACCGCCCTCGTCGCCGGGCCCTACGAGTCGACCTTCTCGGAGCTCACGAGTGCGTCCGGCCGCGTCATCCCGCTGGGCGTGTACGGCCGCAAGAGCCTGTGGCAGCATCTCGACGCCGACTACATCTTCGACAAGACCCGCGAGGGCTTCGCCTACTTCGAATCGAAGTTCGGCGTCCCGTACCCGTTCGCCAAGTACGACCAGCTGTTCGTGCCGGAGTTCAACGCCGGCGCGATGGAGAACGCGGGAGCGGTCACGTTCACCGAGACCTACGTGTTCCGCAGCAAGGTGACCGACGCCGTCAAGGAGCGCCGGGTCGTCACGATCCTCCACGAACTCGCGCACATGTGGTTCGGGGACCTCGTCACCATGAAGTGGTGGAACGACCTCTGGCTCAACGAGTCCTTCGCCGAGTGGGCCTCGACCATCGCGACGGCCGAGGCCACCGAGTGGACCGAGGCATGGACGACTTTCAACGCCATGGAGAAGACCTGGGCGTACCGCCAGGACCAGCTTCCTTCGACGCATCCGATCGTCGCCGAGATCAACGACCTGGAAGACGTGCAGGTCAACTTCGACGGCATCACCTACGCCAAGGGCGGCTCCGTCCTCAAGCAACTCGCCGCCTGGGTGGGTATCGAGGCCTTCTTCGCCGGGGTATCCCAGTACTTCCAGAAGCACTCCTGGGGCAACACCGAGCTGAGCGACCTGCTGTCGGAGCTCGAAGCCACGAGCGGCCGCGATCTGAGCACGTGGTCGAAGAAGTGGCTCGAGACCGCCGGCGTCAACACGCTCGAGCCGGTCATCGCCGAGG